>JAZUAX010000131.1:0-2988 GCA_045638185.1 Oscillospiraceae bacterium
AGTTTTTTTGATATGTGAGGTAATTTGATGATATATCTTGACGGAAGCAGATTTTTCTTCGATATCGAAGGCTGTTTTTCGAATCTTTGCGAAAAAGCAAGGGAAGAAAACAAAAATTCCGAACCGGATAAAGAGGCAAAAGAACTTTGCAAAGGTTTTGCAAAATTCTTCGGAACAAAACAGGAATTTGTAAGAGCCGGAAAAGATTATAAAACCGTTCTTTCAGGAATTTTCGGTGAAGAAACAAAAGCAGTTGTTCCGGAATTTGATGTTTCCGCAGAAAATTTTGTTTCCGCTTTTGGAGCCGAGCCGGTTTTTGTAAAAAAATCTTCGGATATGAAAATTAAAGCGGAAAACCTTGCCGCTGCGGCAAGCGAAAACGGCGCAGATTTGATTTATTTTTCAAATCCCTGCTGCCCTACAGGACTTGAAATTACCCCGGCGGAAATAGTTAAACTTTGCTCTGTTACCGAAGCAAAAGTGGTTGTTGACGAAAGTTTTTGTGTTGATGAAAGCGTTTCCGTACTGAAAAATGTTCCGGAGGCCGAAAATCTGATAGTGCTCAAAAAAATGCGCTTTGGCGGTGACCCTGTTTTTGCCTGCGGCAAAAATCTTCCGGAATTCGATTGCGGAATTTCCGCTCCGGAGCAGGCGGTGGGAACTGTTATTTTCAATAAAGATTCCGCACTTAAAACTGCCCAGAGAAAACTTATGGACAGCCGCGACAGCCTTTATATCAGGATCAAGAAGCTTGCGATAAAATTTGATTCTCTTGAACGTCTTTATCGAGCAAAGGGAAGCTGCGTTTTCTTCAAGGTCAAAGACGCGGAAGAAAGGGCAAAAAAGCTTTTTGATATGGGAATTTCAATCTATAGTAAAGATGGCTTTTTCTGCGTTTTTGCAGGAGAAAAAGACGAAAATGAAGTTGTTCTCAAAGCGCTTGAGGAAGTGCTGAAATAAAAACAAGGCTCACCTTTTGGTGAGCCTTGTTTTTATATGAAAAATATTGTAATATATCGTTATAATAGCTCTTTAGGAAACTTGAATCCAAGTTTATCGATGAACCATGCGTCTTTGACGCAGAAGGTTCTTCCGTCAAGATAAGCAAGGTGCTCTGCGTCTTCCTCAAAACGGAATGTAAGTTTATATGAACAAAGAGCCTGCCAGCTGAAACCTCTTCCGTCCTTTGCTTTTCCATATTTCGTGTCACCGATGAGCGGGTGGCCGATGGCGGCAAACTGTGCACGGATCTGGTGTGTGCGTCCGGTAAGAAGTTCCGCCTCGCAAAGGCTCATTCCGTCAAAGGAAGAAAGAACGATATATTTGGTTCTCGCGGTTTTTGCGCCGGGTTTTGGTTCTTTATTTGCCTCAACGGTATTTGTTTTTTCGTTTTTGAAAAGGAAATGTTCCAGAAGACCGTTTTGCTTTTTCGGAGTTCCTTTGACAACGCAGAGGTATTTTTTCTCAAGTTCTCGGTCTTTGATTTTATCATTGAGAACGCGGAGAGTTGCTGCGTTTTTTGCCGCAATTACGATTCCGCAAGTGTTGCGGTCAATTCTGTTGCAAAGGGCAGGAACAAAGGAGTTTTCGTTTTTGGGGTCATATTCGCCTTTTTTATAAAGATAGTGCTGTATCCTTGCAATAAGAGTATCCGCACACCACTGATCCCCCTCGTGAACGAGAAGCCCCGCAGGTTTATTGACGAGAAGAATGTTTTCATCCTCATAAACAACGGAAATATCGGAAGGTGCAAGCATGAATTCCGGGCGTTTTTCCTCCGCCTCGAAAAATTCGTCGGAAACATAGCACTGAACAAGATCTCCTACGGAAAGACGTGTGGAAATTTCACAGCGTTTTCCGTTAAGCTTGATTCTTTTAAGACGTATGTATTTATAGAGCAGGGAAGAGGGAAGTTTGGGAATTGCTTTGGTTATAAATTTATCCATTCTCTGACCTGCGTCATTTTTTGAAATTGTAAATTCTTTCATCAGAATACCTCGCTGGAATGATATATATAGAGTATAATATCTTCCGGAAAAATTATCAAGAGAAAAGGAGTGAAAAAGCCTTGCCTTGTGAACATGACGGACACAGAAAAAGACTTAAAGCACGTTTTATAAAAAGTGGACTTGATGATTTTGAACCGCATAATATTCTGGAGCTTCTGCTTTTTTACAGTGTTCCGAGAAAAGATACGAATCCTCTTGCGCACAAACTGATAAATCATTTCGGAAGTCTTTCGGGAGTTTTTGATGCAAAACCGGAAGAACTTATGAAGGTTGACGGAGTAACCGAAAACACGGCTGCTCTTATCAGCATGATTCCGCAGGTGGCGAGAAAATATTTGGAAGATAAAGCAGAAGCGGTCAACATAATCGGTGGCTTTTCAGATATCGGAAAATATCTTATGCCGAAATTTGTCGGAAGAACCGTTGAAACCGTTATGCTGGCGGCTCTTGATAATAAAAACAAAATTATTTCCTGCAGCATCGTTGCGGAAGGAGAAAATGATAAAGTGAATCTTTCCAAAAGAAAAATCATGGAGGAAGTTATGAGGGTTGGAGCAACAAGGGTTGTTCTTGCGCATAATCACCCAAGGGGATTTGCAATGCCTTCTTCCGAAGATATTTTTCTCTCGGAAGAGATTTATTCTCTTCTTAAAACGGTTGGAGTGGAACTTATCGACCATATAATCTTTGCTGAGGACGATTATGTTTCGTTTGCTGCAAGCGGAATAGATTTCCGAAAAAATATTTAAAAAATTTTGTAAAAAGGTTTGCATTTTGCTTTGCAGTATGATAGAATTCTAATGTTATGATTTTATGCGAAAAATTGCCAAAAAACGGCCAAAACCGCTTGACAAAAGCATATTATCAAGATATAATAATTTCCGTGGCGTTGCGAGGGATTACTATGATTATTGATATTAAAGAATTGTTCGATGCGCCAGGCACAGAGATTCCGCTTTCTGCAGAAATTGATTTGTCG
>JAZUAX010000132.1:0-2435 GCA_045638185.1 Oscillospiraceae bacterium
AAAAATGAAAAATTATTATCTTCCCGAAGCACAAAACGATTTTGCTTTTGCTTTTCTCGGTTCAAAAGGGGAATTTGTTTCTGCAATGCTTGCAATTATCGCCGGAATCGCTATAATTATATTTATTGCAAAACGTAAAAAATAAGGAGATTTTTAAATGGACGGTTCCTTTGGAGTTCTTATTCTCACCTCGATTCTTTCCTTTTCTCTTATGACTCTTGTTTTCTTCGGCCTTAAATATTGGCACCACGTAAAACATCCTTCCGAAGACGATGTAAAGGAAACAAACCGCCAGAGAAGAGAACGCGAAAAACTTAAACGCCAGACCACCGAAAAAGTAAACGCATATATGCGCGGCGAAAAACCTTCCGATTCCGAACATGTTCCGAACGGAAAACGCTGCGGAAAATATAAGAAGAAAAACAAAAAGAAATGAACCCGGTTTTTGTTATTATAAAAAACCTTTTGCTGACGGTGCTCGTTGAAGGGGCTCTGATGCTCGTTTTTGTTAAAAAACGGGAAATTGTTTACCACAGCGTGCTCGTCAACATGCTTACAAATCCTCTTGTAAATCTTTTTCTGATTTTCTGGGGAGGAATTGCAGTTCTTCCGGTTGTTCCATACTACTATATTGCAACAGCCTTTCTGGAAATTGCGGCAGTAATAACCGAATGGATTTTATATTATAAATTGGGCGATTTCGGCATAAAAAAGGCGTTTTTCGCCTCTTTATCTCTTAATGCCGCAAGTTTTTCTTTCGGATTTTTAATTCAATAAAAACAAAAACGAGCACCGCGCTTTGGCACGGTGCTCACTTTTTAAACAAGATTTTCAATATTGAACAAATTCCAGGGATATTCCGCCGGAGGCATTGAAACAACTTCAACCGCTTCTCCGGTAATGGGATGTTTAAAAGCAAGGCGGCGGCTCCAAAGGGCTGTTTCACAGTGGTTGTCGCGGCTGCCGTATTTTCCGTCACCCAGAAGAGGCATCTTTCTGCTTGCAAACTGAACGCGAACCTGGTGGGTCCTTCCGGTGTGGAGCTTTATGAGCACGAGCGAAATTTTTCCGTGCTCCGGATGTTCGGCGGTGCTCAGAACTTTATATTCAAGGCTGGCGAATTTAACTCCCTTGCGTTCGCGCTTTACAACAAAGGTTTTGTTTTTCTGGGAATCTTTGAAAAGCAAATCCTCAAAAACTCCTTCTGCTTCCTCAGGAACACCTTTTATAACGGCTATATATTCTTTTTCAAATTCGCGCTTCTGAATTTCTTCCGAAAGTTTTCCGGTGGCTTTCTGCATTTTTGAAAGAACCATAGCTCCGCCGGTGTTGCGGTCGAGTCTGTGGACAAGAAAACATGGCTTGCAGACGTGGTTTGAAGCAAGAGTTACGATATCTTCGCCGCCTGCGCCCGGTTCGGAAAGAACGTTTGCTGGTTTTTCAGCGATTATTATAAATTTATCTTCAAATAATACTTTCATTAAATCAACTCCGGAAAAATTTATATTTTAATTATCACACAAAAAACTTTTCCGGTAAACCCTTTTTGTGAAAATCTATTGAAAAGATTTGAAAAAACGGATAAAATAAGGCTGTAAATTCTGCTTTCGGAGGTGTTTTTGTTGTCCGAAAAAGATTCCGTAAATGCCGCTCTTATCAATCCGGAGGACAGGGAGGAATATCACCGTTCTCTCGGCCTGACCAAAAAAATAGAATCCCGCAAGATAATTCTTGTCGGCCGTTCCCGCTGCGGAAAAACAACCCTTATCCGCCGCCTCCATAACCTTGATATGACTTACCATAAAACCCAGTCGATCGAGGCATGGTCTGATGCAATCGATACTCCCGGAGAATATACGGATACTCCGTTTTTCAGCCGCGGCGCGGCGATAACGCCTGCTTACGATGCGGATATAGTCTGCTTCTGCCACGACTGCGGAAACGATATCTGCCGACTTCCGCAGATGTTTTCCATGAGTTTTGCAAAACCGGTAATCGGAATCGTTACAAAAGCGGACAGCGACGATGTTTCCACCGAACAGGCGGAGCTTTTTCTCCATAACGCCGGCGCAAGACACATTGTTATAACAAGTTCTCTTACCGGAAGGGGAATTGAGGAGCTTATCGACCTCATCAACACAATCGACCTCAACGATTACTGATATTTCGGTCAACGAAGCCGGGTGTTTCAAAAAGCTTTTAAAAAGCTAAAAAACGGCAATTTATCTATATTTAATGTATAAATAAACCGGGATAAATTTAATAAGTTTAATAGAAAAATTGTACTTGACATCAAGAGCCTTCAAGTATATAATGTTAATGTTACATTTATGTACGAAGAACAGAAATTGTTCTTAGCTCCAGCCCAATGGCGAAGGAGGGAAACAGATTATGGCAGAAATTCATGTAAAAGAAAATGAATCTCTTGACAGCGC
>JAZUAX010000133.1:0-4671 GCA_045638185.1 Oscillospiraceae bacterium
GCCTGTCACGCTAGAGGTCGAGGGTTCGAGCCCCTTCCGGGTCGCCACTTTTGCTGATGTAGCTCAGTAGGCAGAGCACTTCCTTGGTAAGGAAGAGGTCATCAGTTCGAATCTGATTATCAGCTCCATCAAGCCGCTACACACAGCGGCTTTTTGCTATGTTGGAGCTTTTACATAGATGAACTTCGCTTTGGAACGGTCCTTTGCGGAGTTATTTTTTTGCAATTTTTTAATAAAAAGGCGTTTTTGCTTTCCAAAGCCCTTTTTATGTTGTATAATCAGTTTGGAAATTTGTTTTTCGGAGGAATTTTATGAACTATAAAGCTTTTCTTATCGAAGCAGGAAAAAGAATGCTCCATTCCGGTTTCACTGTCGGAACCTGGGGCAACATCAGCGTCCGCGATCCGGAAACCGGATATGTTTACCTCACTCCTTCCGGCATGCCTTACGATACCCTTACTGAAGATGATATCGTAGTTATGGACCTTGATGCAAACCGCATTGAAGGCGAACGCAGACCTACCATCGAATATATGATGCATCTCGGCATTATGAAAAACCGTCCCGACGTAAATGCCGTTATTCACACCCACCCCATCTATTCCCAGATCTTCGCTCTTCTTCATGAAGAAATTCCGCCCGTAATCGATGAAGCTGCCCAGGCTCTCGGCGCAAACCCCGTTCGCGTAACCGAATATGCGCTCCCGGGTTCTCTTGAAATGGCAGAAAATGTAATCAAAACCATTGGCAACGATGCCGCCTGCCTTATCGGAAATCACGGCGCAGTTTCTGTCGGTAAGGATATGGAAACCGCTTTCAAGGTATGCACCATTCTTGAAATGTCCGCACAGATCTATTACATGGCAAGATCCATCGGCACCCCGAAACCCATTCCCCAGGATAAAGTTGAATATATGGTAAACGTAACCGTTAAGGATTACGGCCAGAAAAAATAAGTTTTTATAAAAACGAAATCCCGTACTCAAAAAGAGCACGGGATTTTTTTATTTTTTATCAAGATCATCAAGAAGTTTTTTATAGGGCATCAACATTCCCTCATTCATTTTGTTTCCCATTTTAGCTTTTATTTTCGGGTTTGCTATCATGGCACCGACCGCATACATCGCAAGCATTCTTGGCCATTTTTTCTGCGGAAAATCATACTGGCCGTGGGATTTATAGAATTTGTGATCCGCCTTCATCATTCCCTGCATCTGCCAGATAAGATCGCGAAAAATCTTCATTCCGCCGATTCCGTAAAAGTTCTGCGGCGGGACATATTTGTTTTCGATTGCATAATCAAGGGTTTTTGCAAGACGATCGATTTCTTCATCAGGGTTTGTTTCGTCCGAAGCAACTCCTGCAAGAAAATTTCCTCCAACTTGTGCCCTTGCTTCGATTATGATGCGGAGATTTTCCTCTTCGGAAAGATTTCCGGAAACAAGATAACCGAAAGGCATGCCCATGGTAACTGTTCGGTGACCATTGCAGAACTGGCGGTCATCATACATTTTAAAAAGGGCTCCCATGGAATGATCTTTTATGCTGAAAGCAATAACAATTGCTTCACCAGTCTGGATTTCTTTTCTGAGGAATTCATCAAATCCGTCTTTATAGACACATTTTCCGGAAACGGCACAGCCAAAGCATCCAAGACAACCGCCGGAAAAAGGATATTCCCCAATATTCAAAACCCTTGTTTTCCTCGGAAAAACCGCAGAAAAACGTTCTATCATAGCTTTAAGCTGTTCGTTTTCCGGTTCGCAGTCGGTAAGGATCACAACGTCGCCGTTTTTCTTTTCTTCGGATTTTTCCGGTACTGAAACCGGAAGGTTTTTCGGTTTCGAAAGTTTCTTCGGTGCAGCCTCGCAGAAACCGTTTTCGGTATTCCAGATCACCAAATCAAAAAATTCTCTCGCCTCTTTCCGGCCTTTTTCAGAAAGAAGGTCGTCCATATCCGCAGAAAGACCTTTGATATATTTCATTCCCATATCAAAACAGTTATCGCGAATATAATTATGCGCGGTGATATCGTAAAAATGTTTCGAGGTGGAAAACTGGGTGACAAATTTTCCTTCGGTTTTAACACCGTTTTCTTTAATAAGTTCGATAAAACGATGGAGCTGGCTGGGTGCGATAAATGTATAAACCGGATAGGAAAAGATTATAAGTTCCGCATTTTCAATCGCTTCCCTGGCGGAGAAAAAATCTTTTTCAAGAGATTTTATTTTCTGTCCGGCATCGAGAACAGAAAATTCATGTTCCGGGTGAAGTTTTTCAAGATATTTGAAAGTCTGCAGAGTTATGCTGTATTTGCCTTTCGGGCTTCCGTTTATTACAAGAATTTTCATAGGATTTTCTCCTGTTTTTCGCGTTTTTTAACAGAAAAATTATATCACCACTTGTTATAAAAATCAACAATCAGAACTTTCGTGCTCAAAAACAAAAGCACCTGGTCCAACTTGAGCACGGGCTTTTTATTGCTGTTTTATCAGATATCAAGAACGTATCCGAGGAGAAGATTTGTGGTGTTGAGGAGACCGGAAATGTGGGTTCTTTCCATTCCGTGGCTGCACCAGACAGCCATTCCGAAAGTTGCTGCGCGAAGGTTATTGCCCGCTCTTACCGCAGCGTTTGCGTCAGTTCCATAATGGTAATAAACATCGACTTCATAATCGCACCCGGCCTTTTCCGCATAACCGATAAGACGGTTTGTAAGTTCGAAATCATAGGGTGCGGCGGCGTCTTTTCCGCAGATGGAAACAGCATATTCGTTGCCGTCATAATCAGGTCCGATAAGGCCGATATCAATCGCAACATACTCGGAAACTTCCGGAGGAACATAGGTGCCTCCCATTCCGATTTCTTCGGAATAGGGGAACGCAAGAATGGTTCTGTATTTCGGCTTAAGGTTGTTTTCGGTGAGATATTTAAGCATTGCAAAAACGCATGCGATCGCGCCTTTGTCATCGATAAAACGGGATTTGATATATCCTTTTTCGGTAACCTGGCAGCGGGGTTCAACGGAGATGAAATCGCCATGGCGGATTCCGAGAGCTTTTACATCTTCCTTGGAAGAAACCTTTTCGTCAAGAATGATCATCATGGTATTTTCATCACGAGGAAGAGTTCTTGCATCGTCGAAAACATGGACGGAGTGGCTCTGGCAGGTCATAAGACCGGTATATTCTCTTCCGTCACGGGTGTGGATAGTAACAGTTTCTCCTTCATAGCTGCTGTAGTTTACTCCGCCAAGCTGACGGACGCGGATCATTCCGTTTGCATCAATTGTGCGGATAACCATTCCGAGAGTATCGGGATGTGCGCCCACAAGAACAGTTTTGGAATTATCCTCGCCTTCAAGAGTGATATATGCGGTGCTTTTGTTGTCATAGGTTACCTTCTGACCGAATTTTGCGGCATATTCTTCGAGAAGGGGATTCATTTTTACGTAATAACCAACCGGGCTTGGAGTGTTTACGATATCTTTAAAGCAATCGATAATAAATTTTGCATCAACGTCAAATTTCATATTTTGCACCTCGTTTATTTTATCTCCGCGCCTTCCTTTATAAAAAGGGAGACTATGATTATGATTATATCACTAAACAAATAAGTTTCAAGCGATAAAAACGCAGCAAATCCTGCAGGATTTGTTTTGATTTGCGGAACACTTTCAAAATGTACCAAATGAACAAAATCAAAGTCGATTTTTCGTATTTTTTGTTCCGGCATTTTTTAATTAAATCTTGACAATCGCCATTTATAATGTTAAATTTATTATATAAGTGAATACACATTCTTTGCAACTGACGGACAGAAGTGGGGCACCACGGTGGAGCAAAGAATGAATTGGGGGATGGCTCCCCTTTTTTATTTCAGCCGACCGTCTGGGCACATTTACTCCTTTCGATAAGCAAGGAGTAAGTGTGTCCATTTTTTATTTTGTAAAGGAGATTAACTATGAAAAAAGTAGGAATCATCATGGGCAGCGACAGCGATCTTCCGATCGTTACCAAAGCAACCGACACTCTCAAGGCACTCGAAATTCCCTTTGAGGTACATGTTTACTCCGCACACAGAACACCTGTTGAAGCACGCGATTTTGCTGTTAACGCAAGAGAAAACGGCTTTGGCGCAATTATCGCAGCAGCAGGCATGGCAGCACATCTTGCCGGTGCAATTGCCGCAAACACTACCCTTCCGGTAATCGGAATTCCCTGCAAATCTTCTAACCTCGACGGCATGGACGCACTTCTTTCAACTGTTCAGATGCCCACCGGCATTCCGGTAGCAACTGTTGCAATCAACGGCGGAGCAAACGCCGCTTTGCTTTGCGCACAGATCCTTGCTGTTGAAGACAAAGAACTTGCAGCAAAACTTGACGCAAAACGCGCATCCGACGCAGCAAAAGTTCTTGAAAAAGACAAAGCCATCAGCGCATCTTTCTAAAATCGTTTTTTAATTTTATCAAAAATCTATATATTTAAGGAGCACAAAAATTATGGAAAACAAACTTGTTTACAGCGGAAAAACCAAAGACGTATTTGCACTTGAAAAGGGAAAGTATCTTCTAAAATTTAAAGACGACTGCACCGGCAAAGACGGCGTTTTTGATCCGGGCGAAAACTCCGTTGGTCTTACCATCGAAGGCGTTGGCGACGTTAACCT
>JAZUAX010000134.1:0-5991 GCA_045638185.1 Oscillospiraceae bacterium
TCGCCGTTTCTTACTGCGATGATGTTGCCGTAGATCTGTGCTGCTTCGGAGTCTTTTGCTTCGGTTTCAAGAACAGTACCGTCGATTCCTGCACGGATTGCATAGTTACCGTTGATTACTGCGAAGTCAACGTCAGCAAGAATGTTGGGGAGCTGTGCTGCTTCTGCTTCGATAATGTCGAGGTTTTTGGGGTTGTCAACGATATCGTTTACGGTGATGTTGAAGCCGTTGGTGTTGTCAACAGTGATAAGGCCGAGATCCTGGAGGAGATAGAGTGCGCGTGCTTCGTTGGAACCGTCGTTAGGAACAGCAATGGTTGCGCCGTCTGCAATTGCATCGATGGAAGCGGTTTTTCCGGGATAGATTCCGAGGGGTTCATAGTGGATAACTGCTGCGGAAACGATATCGGTACCTTTTTCTGCGTTATAGGTTTCAAGGTAAGGGGTATGCTGGAAATAGTTAGCATCGATTTCGCCTGCGGTAAGGGTTTCGTTAGGAAGAACATAGTCGGTGAATTCTACGATTTCAAGAGTCCAGCCATCTTTTGCGAGAACTTCTTTTGCAACTTCAAGGATTTCTGCATGAGGAGCAGGGGAAGCGCCTACTTTAATGGTTTTTTCGTCGGATTCGCTGGAGCAAGCTGCAAAGCTGAGTACGAGAACGAGTGCAAGTGCGATAGCAATAATCTTTTTCATGGTGTTTTCTCCTTTTATGGATTATTTGTTTCTTTTATCAATTTTTTTAGCTGCAAGTTCGAAACACATCTGAATGGCCTGAACTATTACAACTATAAGCACGACGGTTACCCACATTATGTCCGCCTGGTAACGGTGGTGACCGTAACGGATTGCGATATCTCCCAAACCGCCGGCACCGAAAGCACCCGCCATTGCCGAATAACCTATAAGGGTTATTGTAGTGATTGAAAATCCTCTTATAAGGGAAGGAACTGCTTCCGGAAGAAGCACTTTAAGTGCAATCTGGTCGTTTGTGGCACCCATTGTTTTTGCCGCTTCAACAACGCCGGGGTCAACTTCCTGAAGCGCTGTTTCGACCATTCTTGCAACGAAAGGCGCCGCTGCAATTGTAAGAGGAACAATTGCTGCAACCGGGCCGATCGCTTTACCTACGATAAATCTTGTAAGCGGAATAACCGCAACTATAAGAATTACGAAAGGAATTGAACGTCCGATATTTATTATGGTTCCCAAAACCGTATTTATGGTTTTGTTGGGGCTTATTCCGTGGGCATCGGTTATAACCATTGTAACGCCGAGGGGAAGTCCGATTATGTAAGCAAAAATCGTGGATGCAAAGGTCATGAGCAAGGTTTCATAGCTACCTTCAAGAAGCATATCTTTGTATTCCATGAAGAATTCCATCATTCGACATCACCTCCTTCGGCGATGTTGGAGATTCCGAGAAGAAGTTCCGTTGCGTGGTGTTTCGGGTTGGAAAGAACTTCTTCGGTGGCTCCCTGTTCAACAAGTTCGCCTTCATTTATAACAGCCACATGGCGGCAGATGGATTTTACAACGCCGATTTCGTGGGTGATTATGAAAACTGTTACGCCGAGTTTTTCGTTGATATCTTTAAGAAGTTTAAGGATTGCTTTTGTGGTAAGGGAATCCAGCGCGGAAGTGGGTTCGTCGCAAAGAAGAATCGAAGGATTGTTTGCAAGAGCTCTTGCAATTGCAACTCTTTGCATCTGTCCGCCGGAAAGCTGGGAAGGATATGCGTCGGCTTTGCTTTCAAGTCCAACAAGGGAAAGGAGTTCTTCAACCCTTTTATATCTTTCTTCCTTGCTTATTCCGCTGAGTTCGAGAGGAAACGCGATGTTGTCGCGAACCGTTCTCTGCATCAGGAGATGATATCCCTGGAAAATAACGCCGACCCTTTTTCTCAGTTCGATGTTTTCTTTTCCGGAAAGTTTGGTTATATTTTTGCCTTCAATATAAATTGCACCGCCGGTTGGTTTTTCAAGCTGGGCAATGCAGCGAAGGAGCGTTGATTTACCGGCACCGCTCATACCGATCACGCCAAAAATATCTCCGGCTTCAACATGTGTGGAAACACATTTAAGCGCATGAACTTCTTCTGAAGTTTTGAAGATTTTTGACAGGTTTTCAATACGTATCAATTTTTATCTTCTCCTTAATTTTTTCCTTTTGACGGGATATAAAAAAGCTCCCGTCCTCTTAAAAGGACGAGAGCATAAAACTCACGTGTTACCACCTTTTTTCGCCGCCGCATCACTGCGGAAGCCTCATCGGGTACCGTCATACCCTATCGCTTTAACGGGCGAATCCCGTCGCAGCCTTACCGTTAAAAACGGCTCGGTGCGCAACTCCAAGGCCATCTTCAGCGCGCTCTGTTCGTTTCCCTTTCAGCAACCGGGAAATCTCTGTGACCGCATCCTGCGCTTACTCTTCTCTTCATTGTCTTTGATTTATTTGACTTAATGAGTGCATTATATACCCCTTTTAATAGAATGTCAACCCCTTTTTTGAAAAATTTTTTAGCACTTTAATATCCTGAAACAAGCTTCATCACAGCTACGGAAATATCGTCGGTATGTCCGTCTGTCCGGCGTTTAAAAGCTGTTTCCGCAATTCCTTTTGCAATTTCATCCGGTGCTTTTTCAGCAAGACTTCGGAGTTCTGAAGGGATCCAGTCGCTTCCCGTAAAAGTTACTCCGTCTGTAACCAAAACAACAATATCCCCTTCACCCAGATGCATACTGCTTTGTTCATATTCCGCGCCCCCGAGAATTCCAACCGGAAGTGAAATACTTTCCACTTTTGACGCGCGCCCGTTTTTCAGAACAAAGGAAGCTTCCGCCCCTGCTTTATAAAAATTCGCTGTTCCGGTATAAAGGTTAATTGAAAAAGCATCCACTGTTGCAAGAGACTCTTCTTCAGATTTAAGCAAAAGCGCGGAATTGACAAGCTTTATCGCCGGCCCGAAACGAAAACCCGCCCTCACCATTCTTGCAACAAGTCCTGAGGTCATCATCGAATCAAGGGCAGCATGTTCTCCGCTTCCCATTCCGTCGCTTAAAATCAAATGCGCACATCCGTACTGGTCAACAAAACTTTCCGCACAATCACCGCAGAATTTTTCTCCTGCAGCATTGATGGAAATTTTTCCGAACTGAGCTTCCAAAAGAGGCTTTTCGCAGAAAAAAAGCCTTCTGACGTTTTCAGTATCTCTTTTTACCGGTTTTGAAAGATCGCAGCCGCAGATATCCGATAGTTCTTCTGTTATTAACGTCATATTTTCTTTTTCAAAGCGTTCCTTTGCTCCGGAAACCTCAATGTTAATACAATCGTCCGTGTTGTAATAACAGCTGCAGGCGAAAAGCGGGATGTTTCTTCCTTCAAAAACGTTTTTCACTGCAAGAGAAAGTTTTTTATCAACACTTTTGACCATTGCCGCTTCTGCAGCAATATCACGGAGCAGAAGCGCCGTTCCGTCAAACTGATCCGTAACGACCTCTCGGATATTTCTGATCTTTCTTTCCACTGAATTTTTTTCTGCCGCTTTTTTATAATTGCTTTTAACGTCGTGGAAAAGTGCTTCCTTTTTGATGCATCTTTCCGAAAATTCAGCTTCAAAAACAGGTTCGCGGATTTTCTTGGCCGCAGAACCCATTTCATAAAAAGCCTTTACCGTTTCGGAATATTTATCCTGCCAGCAGATTCCGTTTTTTGAGCATCTGCGGCAATTCTGTTCCGCAGAAAGATTAAGCACCGTGCTCATTCCTTCGGAATTTTCTTTTGCAACCGAAGCTGCAACCTTTTTTGTGGCTGTTGATATATCCAAAAGCCCCTCCGCCGCTCTTCCGATTCTCGAGAGAACCAGATCCTTCACTGTTGCGGAATCTGCTCTTTCTCTGTTATAAAAAGCCGCGGAAGAAATAGCCGAGCCCGTTTTTTCCGGAACAAGCATAAGGATTCCGGAAGCTATAACCGCTTCCCAGACCGGAACGTAATCCGGAAAATCCGAAGAAAGAAGACATATCATGAGCTTTATTGCCACAAAAGAAAGAGCACAGCCAACCTTTCCGAAAACGCTGAAAATCCCGGAAATAAGGCCTCCTAAAGCATATCCAGCAAAGCCGAAACCGAAAGTTCCCGCTGAAAGCGAAATGGCTGTTCCCACAGCAACTCCGGCAACAGCACCTCCGTTTTCCCTTTCATATCTTGCTGAAAAAAGAACTGCGGCGCAAGCGGCTATTCCTCCAAAACTCAGCTTTCCAAAAGTTATTCCCATAAGCGAAGTGGAAGCTATTGCCGCAGTCATAATAACGCATGCTCGGTCCCCTGCAGAAAGGACTGAAAACGATTTTCCATGCTCAAACACCTTTCCGGTTCGTTTAAAAAAATATGCCGCACCGGCACAAAGGACAGTTTCCGCAAGTGCCATAAAGCTTCCGTATCCGGATATAACAGTTGCAGCCGCATAGCCGAAGGATGCAAAAGCCGTTGCCGTTCCGGAAATGAGCACCGGAACGGCATCTCCTTCCGCAAAACGTTCGAACACCAATCTTGCTCCCAACGCCATGAGCACCGCAGCAACATAGCGCAGAGTGTTTTCCGGATTATTCGAAAATATGTATCCAAAAATTGCACCCAAAGCAGCCGGAAGAGCACAGTTTCTTTTTGAGGAAGCGGCCGCCGCAACCCCAAAAGGCGCAATTTTTCCAAAAAGAAAAGCCTTTGATGCTCCGAAGCAAAGCAACCCCCAGATTATCATGCTCAAAAGATCCGGCGCTGCTGTTTTTATCGTTTTCGGTAATTTTATTGAAAAAGATTTTGTTTTAACTTCCGTCATTTTATAAAAAAGCTCCTTTGTGTTGTTTTATAGGGTCACTATAACGCAAAGAAACAAAAAAATATGTCAAAAAAGGCGAAAGCAAAACGCTTTCGCCTTTTTAATTTTATCCAAGCGGAAGTTTTCCGATAATTCCCAAAGCAAATTTTCGGATTATGTTGGCGTCAATGGCGGTTATTTTTCCGTCGCCGTCAACGTCGCAGAAAGTAATCTGTTCTTCCGTCGGTTTTACTAATTTTGCGGCGGCAAGTCTTGCAAAATATGCATCCGCAACGTCAACTTTTCCATTTCCGTCCGCATCGCCAAACGTAATATTTTCTTCCGGTTTTTCGATTGGGATTTCAATTTTAAAATCGACTTTTGCTTCCCATTCAAAAGGTTTAAAAAGAAGCATTCCAAAAGCGCCGAGAAGATCTTCCAGAATTGAACCGTTGTCAGTGTCGAAATTGAAAATATCTTTGAATTTCAGGTCAACTTTATAAACTGTTTTATCGTCGTAATTTTTATCGACACGCATAACGATTTCCGCACACAATCCCCCGGCAATAAAAATAAGCGAATCATCATATTTATTGGATTTTTTTACTTTTATTTTTTTTGAAGAATGGAAGTAATCGTTGGGAGCATAAAAATTCTTTTCCGAATCGTAAGTATAATTGGAACTAAAATCATAATCATATAACAAAATATAGTAGGTTCGTTCTTTCGACACAGTCCAATTTATTGGACCGCAGCAATATATTTCATCTATGTTAAAATTCTTTTCCGCCTTCAAAATTTCTGATAAAAAATAAGGTAAAGCTTCTTTAACAAGTTCACTGTTCATCAAGGTCGCGGTAATGGCATGGCTTTTTCCTACGGAAAGTTTCTTTCCTTTACCCGTCATTCCGTGAGAAATAATCGCCTTTTCCATTTCTCCGCTTGCGTTTGGTTTGTCAATCGATTTCGCAAATGCTTCGATTTGCGGACGGATTATTTCTTCAAGGTTTTGTTCTTCTTCCGCAAAAACCGTTACCGGAAAGAAATTTATAATCACCAAAAAGCAAAGAATAAGCGAGATTATCCTTTTCATTTTTCCTCCTGTTTTTTCAAGCGAACAGGAGTCTTTATTCTCTTTCGCAGAAAGAGAATACGGGACGTCCCGTCGAAATTCTA
>JAZUAX010000135.1:0-4031 GCA_045638185.1 Oscillospiraceae bacterium
AAAACCCGCGCAGAAGCAAAGGCTCTTATCGAAGAACTTCTTCCCCTCGTAAAAGAAGCAGACTGCTCCGTTGTTGTCTGCACCCCTTATCTTGACCTTGAAACCGCAGTTAACGCAACTTCCGGTTCCAACGTAAAAGTCGGCGCACAGAACTGCCATTGGGCACCCGGCGGCGCATTCACCGGTGAAATTCCCGCTTCCATGATCAAGGAAGTCGGCGCTGAATACGTTATCATGGGTCACAGCGAAAGAAGACAGTATTTCGGTGAAACCGACGAAACCGTTAACGAAAGAACCCGTGCAGCTCTTGATGAGGGACTTACCGTAATTCTTTGCTGCGGCGAACTTCTTAATGAACGCGAACAGGGAATCATGGAAGAAGTTGTTGGCAAACAGCTTAAAGTTGCTCTTGGCGGTGTTTCCGAAGATGAACTTAAAAATATCATAATTGCTTACGAACCTGTCTGGGCAATCGGCACCGGTGTTACCGCCACCGCAGACCAGGCAGAGGAAGCCTGCAAATTTATCCGCGAACTTATCGCAAAACTTTATTCCGAAGAAGCCGCTGAAGCAATCACCATTCAGTACGGTGGAAGCATGAACGCAAAGAACGCTGCAGAACTTCTTTCCAAAGAAGATGTCGACGGCGGCCTTATTGGCGGCGCTTCCCTTAAAGCTCCTGATTTTGCTGCAATTGTTGCGGCTGCTTCCGTTTAAGGAGAACCAAAATTTATGAAACCTCTTGTTTTAATGATACTCGATGGTTTCGGCTATAATGAAAGCGATTACGGAAACGCAATCCGTGCTGCGAAAATGCCGAACCTCGACAAAATAAAAGAAACCTGCCCCAAAACCATAATCGGTGCTTCCGGACTTGACGTCGGTCTTCCGGACGGACAGATGGGAAACTCCGAGGTTGGTCACACCAACATCGGCGCAGGCAGAATTGTTTATCAGCCTCTTATGCGAATCACCAATGCAGTCCGTGACGGCAGCTTTTTTGAAAACGAAGCACTTTGCTCCGCAATGGAAAACTGCAAAACCAACGATTCCGCACTCCATATCCTCGGACTTCTTTCCGACGGCGGCGTTCACAGCCATCTTGAACATATCTTCGGTCTTATCGATATGGCAAAGAAAAACGGCCTTTCCAAAGTTTATCTCCATTGCTTCATGGACGCAAGGGACGTTCCTCCCTCCTCCGGAAAAAGCTATGTTGAAAAACTTGAAGCAAAACTTTCCGAAACCGGAATCGGCAAAATTGCTTCCGTAGGCGGCCGTTATTACGGCATGGACCGTGACAAGCGCTGGGACCGCGTTGAACGCCATTATAAAGCTCTCGTCCTCGGTGATGCTCCTTACGAAGAAACCGCCGCAGAAGCCGTTCAGCGCAGCTATGACGAAGGAATCACCGATGAATTCATCGTTCCTTTCATCTGCGAAAAAGATGCAGGCATCAAAGACGGCGATTCCGTTATTTTCGCAAACTTCCGTCCGGACCGTGCAAGAGAAATGACCCGTGCAATCGTTGACGAGGAATTTGCCGGTTTTGAAAGAACCGCAAAAAAAGTCTGCTATGTCTGCATGGCTCAGTATGACGAAACTCTCAAAAACGTAAAAGTTGCGTTTCCGCCTCTTGTTCTCGAAGATACCTTCGGTGAATATGTTTCCAAAAAAGGGCTTAAACAGCTCCGCATTGCGGAAACCGAAAAATATGCTCACGTAACCTTCTTCTTCAACGGCGGCGTTGAAGCCTGCTACGAAAATGAAGACCGCGATCTTATCGCTTCTCCCAACGTTGCAACTTATGACCTTCAGCCGGAAATGAGCGCTTATCTCGTTACCGAAAAGCTTCTTGAGGAACTTGATAAAAACGAACACGACGTTATCATCCTCAACTACGCAAACACCGACATGGTAGGTCACACCGGCGTTTTTGAGGCCGCTGTTGCCGCCTGTGAAGCAGTTGACGAATGCCTCGGCAAAGTTTGTGAAAAGGTAAAAGAACTCGGCGGAACGGTCCTTATAACCGCCGACCACGGCAACGCAGACGTTATGCTTGCTTCCGATGGAACTCCTTTCACCGCACACAGCACCAACCCCGTTCCCTTCATTGTCTATAATCACGAATGTGAACTTCGCGAAGGCGGCGTTCTTGCTGACATTGCTCCCACCATGCTCAAACTTCTCGGACTTCCCCAGCCCGAAAGCATGACCGGAAAAAGCATTATTCTTTAACAACCAAAAAATTGCACCTGCCTTTCGGCAGGTGCTTTTTTGTTGCTTTTATACGTGGTATATGGTATCTTTTAATCAGAAATTTTCCCCTGGAGGTGTTTTTTTGGAAGAAAATAGTACCAAAATAAAAAATGCCGTTGCAGAAGAAATGATTTACCGCGATCATATCACCCTTGATCAATCCCTTGAGCTTGCTTTTGATTTTATTATGAGTGTTCGGATGAAAGCAAAAACAAGGCAGGACCCTGAATGCCTCAAATATATAAACCATTTTGAAGGGGAAATTCCCCTGCTTGAAGAAAAAGTAAACAAATACCGGGAACTTGCAAAATCCGGTGACATCAGCAGCATATTACTGCTTTGCGATGAACTTTGTAACCTTGGAAATGCATACCGACATATCCTTGAACAGCACGTTCTTGCAAAAAATTGCTATGCGGAAAGCCTTGCTATATTACTGAAGGTTGTTGTAAATGCTCCTTCTCTGGTTCCGAAAATCAGCGATATTTTATGCAAAGCAGGCTACGGCTTAGCTTTTGCCGATGCTTTCATTTTAAAAAACACCGAAGATGCTCTTAAAACAGTTGAAACCTGCTATGACATTCCTGATTTTGACAGCAAATTCAGAAGTCCTTACAGAATGCTCGATATTTTAAGAAGCGTTCTTTCCGATGACCCAAAAATAATAGATAATATCACTTATGAACTCAACAGCATCAATAACATTCTCGAATATATCGGTGAATATAACTATCTTGATATGCTTCTTATCGCAAAGGCATACGTCAAAAATGCGATGAATAAGCAGACCAAAGGATATTATTACAGTGCCAAAAGCGATATTATAGACGGTTATCACAGAATCCCGAGCGATCTTATAAAATCCATCTATACAAGAGATCTTTGGAAACTGGCGGCACCTTTTTCCGAAAGCGGAATTACCGATAACGCTTCTTCCTGCGGAAACAAAAATGACATTTTTGACTATTGGTTTTCCCAGGAAGCTATGGCAAAAACTTATCTTGCAAACTTATATTTCACCTCTGAGGAATGCTCTGGTTCTCCTTATCCGAATACATATATCGCCGCCTGGAAATACGCAGTTGACGCGATCAAAAACGAGCGCTCCGAAATAGAGGAAAACAAAGAAAATTATATAAAATACAGAGATTTCATAGACGAATTTGAAAACAATCCCCTTCTTTCAAATCCGGAAACAAAAGAAAACTTTGAAAAAGTAAAGGAAGCCCATTCAAAACTCAAAAAATATCTTGACGCAGTAAATTCCCTTATGATTCTTCGCAATCTTGCGGCTCTTCATGCTTTTGCTGCAATCCAATGCAGCGGAAAGGATTTCATTTATTTTGAGATTCCGGTTGAAACCCTCAGTATTTCACAGTTAAGGGGAAGAATTCTTCAGGGAGCCTGTTATTTTCACAAAGCCGGCATTACTGCCGACAAAAAGCAAAAGGCAGATTACTATAAAAAAGCCTATGATCTTCTTTCCGTTCTGCTGGATTCTTCTTTTGACGAAAGAAATATCACCGATTACAGAAAATATGAACAGGTAACTTTTGCCGCGGGATATATTGCCCTTGCGGAACTTATCGGCAACAAAAAATGCGGTATCGGAAGCGACACCGCAAAAGCAAAGGAAATTCTTGATAAAGTAAGATACTGTTTCAATAAAAAAGAATCGGAAGAATATTTTGAAAAATATTATTCAAAAATCAAAAAATCCCTTTTCGGCGGTTACAGCTTCAAATGGATTGCAAAATAAAAAGCATTCCATG
>JAZUAX010000136.1:0-2825 GCA_045638185.1 Oscillospiraceae bacterium
AATTTGTTTAAGGACTTCCTGCATTGCGTT
Organism: Oscillospiraceae bacterium; assembly: GCA_045638185.1. Classification (GTDB taxonomy): domain Bacteria; phylum Bacillota; class Clostridia; order Oscillospirales; family Ruminococcaceae; genus UMGS1668. The sequence continues at coordinate 31 of JAZUAX010000136.1, forward strand.
TTTGCTGCAGCGTTCGCCCTCAATAATATCTTTTATTTTTATGGCGGCGTTATCCACCAAATCATTGACTATGAAATAATCATAAAGTTCCGGTGCTTCGTTAAGTTCAAGGCGCGCGGTATGTAATCTTCCGGCAATAGTTTCCTCATCTTCGGTGTTTCTTCCGACAAGGCGGCGTTTAAGCTCTTCAATGCTCGGCGGAAGAAGATAAACAAGAACAGCTTCCGGCATCATTCGTTTTACGTTTTTTGCGCCCTGGATTTCGATATCAAGAATTATATCTTTTCCTTCGGAAAGTTTCTGTTCAATTGCGCTTTTAGGTGTTCCGTAATAGTTTCCGTTAAAAACCGCATGTTCAAGCATTTCGCCGGTTTCGATATCATGTTCAAACTGTTCCCTTGTTTTGAAGCTGTAATGAACTCCGTCGATTTCGCCCGGACGGGGTTTTCTTGTGGTTGCGGAAACAGAAAAATAAAGGTTGTCTTCAATTTCAAAAAGACGTTTTATAACTGTTCCTTTTCCAACTCCGGAAGGACCGGAAATTACTGTAAGAACTCCTCTTTTATTCATCTTCGCCCTCCGCAGTCATTCTTGCTCCAACGGTTTCCGGCTGGATTCCCGAAAGGATAACGTGACCCGAATCCATTACAAGAACGGTTTTTGTTTTTCTTCCGAAGGAAGCATCAATAAGGGTCCCCTTTTCGCGCGCTTCGGTAATTATTCTTTTAATCGGCGCAGATTCCGGAGAAACCATTGCAATAACGCGGTTTGCGTTGATAAGGTTTCCGAAACCGATGTTTACGAGCTTCATTTAAAAAAAGCCTCCGTTTTATTCGATATTCTGGATCTGTTCACGGATTTTTTCAATTTCGGATTTTACATCCACAACAACCTGGGCAATTTCAACATCGGAACATTTGCTTCCGGTGGTGTTGATCTCGCGGTTAACTTCCTGGATAAGGAAATCAAGTTTTCTGCCAACCGGTTCGTTGAGTTCGAGAATTTCACGGAGCTGACCGATATGGCTGCGAAGACGAACCGTTTCTTCATCAACGGCAACTTTGTCGCTGTAAATTGCGGCCTCCTGAATGATTCTTGCTTCATCGATCTGTTTTCCTTCAAGAACCTCAAGCATTTTGTTATAAAGGCGTTCGCGATATTCCTTAACGGTTTCGGGGCTGCGTTTTTCGATGAAACCGACTTTTTCTTCGATATAAGCAGCTCTGTTGAGAACGTCTGCTTTCATTTTTTCGCCCTCGGTTTCGCGCATTTCAACAAAAGCAGCTGCAGCTTTTTTTGCAACGGATTCAACATCTGCCCAAAGAGCATCTTCATCAGTCTGCGCTTTAACTACGGTGAAAACGTCAGGGAATTTTGCAACAACAGAAAGGGAAAGGTCGTCTTCAAGATCAAATTCGTCCTTTACGCTGCGAAGAGCTTCAATATAACTTTTTGCAACCTCTTTGTTGATTGTGATTTCCTCGTTTGCTCCTTCAACGGTCTGGATCATAACGCCGACATCAACTTTTCCGCGGCTGATGATTCCGGAAAGAAGACGTTTGAGTTTTTCCTCAAGGAATCCGCAGGAACGGGGTACTCTTGCGGAATATTCAAAATAACGGTGGTTAACGGATTTTATTTCAACACGGATATTTCTTCCGTTAAGAATTTCTTCCGCAGCACCATAACCGGTCATGCTTTTTATCATTTTTTTGCTTCCTCTCTTTTCAAAAAGGTCTTATGAAAACACGGCGGGAGCAAGCCCCCGCCCAACATTGAAATCCGTACTGGAGGCTTTATGCCTATAATTTTCTAATATATAATATTATACTCTAAAAACTGGCTTGTCAAGAAAAAGTGGACAAATTCCCTTATTTATGTAGGCAAAAAACCGTTTCCTCTTGACTTTATTAAGTTAAAGGGATATATTTATAGAATAGGCAAATTGTCAAATCATTACTTTTTGAGGAGTGTTAAAATATGTTGGCAACCGAAAAAACAATGGAAAAAATCGTCGCACTTTGCAAAGGCCGCGGATTTGTTTACGCTGGTTCTGAAATTTACGGCGGTCTTTCCAACACCTGGGACTACGGCCCTCTCGGTGTTGAATTTAAAAACAACGTAAAACGCGCATGGTGGAAAGCTTTCGTTCAGGAAAGCCCTTATAACGTAGGCCTTGATGCCGCAATTCTTATGAATCCTCAGGTTTGGGTAGCTTCCGGCCATGTTGGCGGTTTCTCCGATCCTCTTATGGACTGCAAAGCTTGCAAAACCCGCCACAGAGCTGATAAACTTATCGAAGACCAGACCGGAATTTCTCCCGAAGGCTGGGAATTCAGCAAAATGCGTGAATTTGTTGATGAAAAGAACGTTGTATGCCCCAACTGCGGCGCACATGATTTCACCGACATCCGTTCCTTCAACCTTATGTTCAAAACTTTCCAGGGCGTAACCGAGGACGCAACCAGCCAGATCTATCTCCGTCCCGAAACCGCACAGGGAATTTTTGTAAACTTTGAAAACGTTCAGAGAACCACCCGTAAAAAACTTCCTTTCGGTATTGCACAGGTTGGTAAATCCTTCCGTAACGAAATCACTCCCGGTAACTTCACTTTCCGTACCCGTGAATTCGAACAGATGGAACTCGAATTCTTCTGCAAACCCGGCACCGATATGGAATGGTTCGAATATTGGAAAGATTATTGCGAAAACTGGCTTCTCCGCCTCGGCATGAACAAAGAAAACCTTCGCCGCCGCGACCACAGCCCCGAAGAACTTTGCTTCTATTCCAAAGG
>JAZUAX010000137.1:0-26538 GCA_045638185.1 Oscillospiraceae bacterium
CCGGCGGAACAAAAAACGCGGTTACAAAAGCCGCAAGGGCCGCAACGCAGAAAACGGTGTTCTTTTTTATAAAATGAATTGCTTTAGACATAATATTCCCCTTTATTTTAAAAAACAACTTTTGATATGATACAACTTTTCGGGAAGAATTGCAAGAAAAAAAGCCCTGTGAATCAGGGCTTTTTTGTTTTTTATTCAGTTTCGGAAGAACTTTCCGTTTCGGTTTGTGAAGAAGTTTCGTTTTCTTCTTTTTTATCGTTTTTCTTCGGAGCTTCTCCTGGATTTTCAAAATATTGCTTTGCCCCGGAATGGATAGAACCGATAAGGGTTTCGGCGGCGGTAACAGCGTTTATATCCTGTCCTTTTGCATGACCCGCAACAATTTCATCGGTGTTGTCAAAAAGCGCACGAGTAATTGCAAGAACATCAGCCGAAGGCATATTGTTGCGGCAGATGAGCAGAACATCTATGCAGACGGTGGAAACGGAATTTTCCGTTCCGTAAACTTCGCTTGCAATCATTCCGTCGCGAAAAAATGGGCAGCTGCGCTTGAAAGCCGCGGATTGGGTCAGAGAAATGGGAAGAAAACGGATTTCGTGGGTCTGGGAATATTCAATAATATTTGCGCTTGGAAGGGAGGAAACGGCAAAAGCCGCCTGGATACTTCCGGAGTTAAGGCCGTCCATTGCTTCGGAAAAAGTCTGATATTTAACGGTTATCATATCGTAAGTAATGCCGTAAGCTTCGAGGATCTGTCTTGCGGCAGCTTCGGTTGCGGTGCCGTATTTTCCTACTGCAACGGTTTTTCCCGCAAGTTCCGGAATGGTTTTTATGTCGCTGGAAGCGTTCACAACAAACTGGGCGTGTTCTGTATAAAGGTTTGCAACAACGGAAATTCCCTTCTGAGGGTTCTCTTCATACATTTCCTTGCCTTCAAGAGCATAGTGAAGGATATCGTTCTGAACAAAAGCGAAATCTGCGTTTCCTTTAAGAAGCATTTCTATGTTCTGAACGGAACCGGAAGTTGTGGTAATATTTGTGGTGCTCTGGGAATATTTATCCCAGACGGAAGCAAGGCAGGTTCCGAGAGAATAATAGGTTCCGCCGGCTTTTCCGGTTGCAAACATATATTTTCCTCCGGTGGCAGCTTCGGAACCTTCTGAGCATGAACAAAGAATGAGGAGCAAAGCTATGAGCACGGAGAGAAATTTGATTTTTTTCATTTTATTCTCCTTTTATTTTAAGAAAACTGATGTAAAGAGATGCAAAGAATTCTTTTGGAATAAAGCGGCAAAGAGTTCTGAGGTCGCGGTTCTGGTTTTCGGTTTTGACAAGTTCAAGCCAGAGAGTTACCAGATAAGCAATTATATCGCGGCTGTCGAAAGAACCGATCTGGCCGAGCTTATAGTTAAGAGGTTTGGGTGTACGGAAAACGGCCGACACAGGATTTTCTTCTTTTTCTTCAAAAGGAGAAAACTTCTGGAGAATTTCTTTTCCGAAGGATTCGGAAGTATAAATTCCGGTGGGATCAACAAAGAAAAGTTCCGCCGCTGTTTCTGCACAAACGGTGGCAAGCTTTTTATCCATAAGTCCGATTCGCTGCTTGCGTTTTTCACAAAGACCTTTTACCGCAAGTGATTTGTGGAACTGGTCCTTTTCGCTTGGGGCAACGGAACCGCATTTTGTAAGCATATCGACGCAGAATTTTTCAAATTCATTCTGCATTTTTTCGCTTTCGCCTTTTTCAAAAGTGTAGCAGGTTCCGTCGAGTTTTCCGAAACTGCGCATGGTGTCGTTATAACCCAGAGCCATGTTGCGCTTTGCGATTTCAGGAACAAATTCCATGGTGGGACCCAAATCAAACCAGGGACGTATTACACGGACGGGATAATCGGTTTCATATTTTGCTTCAATTCCGTTTGCACAGAGGTTGACTCCGATAATATCTTCAGCACCCATATCAAGAGCAAGATTTATCGGAAAGTTATCGCTGTAACCGCCGTCAACAAATTTCTTTCCGCCAATTTCTTTAGGCTCCATGGAAGGATATACCGTTGAGGAAGCGAGAAGATAATCGTCAAGCATTCCGTAGGGTATTTCGTTAAGAGTAACCGGATGCATTTTCATATTAAGATATTCGGAACACATTATTCCGAATTCGATTTCGCCTTCGCGAAGACGTTTTTCATCAAGATATTTTGCAATAAGACCTCCGAGAGGGAACGGATCCATTTTTACGTTAACGGCGTTTTCACTCAAATCTCCGAGAAAGTTTTTAAGTGCGCCGACAATTCCTTCGGTGTCGATAACTTCTGAAATTGTGCTGGGGTGAGTTTCCACTATATCGGAAGTTTTAATGGTGCTCCACATTTCAAGACCGCTTTCATAAAGACCGCTTGCCATCATAGCTCCGTTAAGCGCACCGACTGAAGAACCGGTTACTATCTGGAAATCGATTTCAAGTTCGCGCAAAGCACGCCAGAATCCAAAATGATAAGAACCTTTTGCGCCGCCTCCGGCAAGAACAATTGCTCTTTTCATGCAAAGCCTCCTTATAATTAAATTATTCTGTTTTTATTCTATTATAAATTTATGAATATTTCAATTATTATATGAAAGATTTGGATGTTTAATGCTTATTAAATTTCAAAGTATTATAATTTATATTATATAATATGACAAATTGCGAGGTTTTCCTACAACAAATTGTATATAAATATTAAAATTCTACAAATTGTAGTAGAAATGCACTTTACTTGAGTCAGTTATGGTGATAAACTTGTTTTAAGAGCAGAACAGGAAAAAATCAATAAAAAGGCGGTGTTCTCGGGTGGTCGTTTTGATTTTCGGAGCTTCCCATATGGGGAAAACTTTGCTTGCACAAAAAATCCTTGAAAAATATAAGTTCCCCTATCTTTCAATAGACCATCTCAAAATGGGCCTCATCCGAAGCGGCAACACCAATTTAACTCCGGAAGACGATGATGTTCTTACGGAATATCTTTGGCCGATAGTCCGGGAAATTATCAAAACCGCCATTGAAAATAATCAGAATCTTACGGTCGAAGGCTGCTATGTTCCTTTTGATTGGAAGAAAGATTTTGATATAAAATATCTTGATAATATAAAAAGCTGTTGTCTCGTTATGACGGAAAATTATATCCGGAATAATTTTGACAGCATAATCGAAAACGAAAACGCTATTGAAAAAAGGCTTTTTGATTCCGTGGATATGGAAGAACTTATTGCGGAAAACAAGCAGAACCTTTCGCTTTGCGAAAAAAACGGCGAAAACGTTATTCTTATTGATAATGAATATAAAGTAGATATAATATTATGAAAATCGAATACAGAGATATTATCCTTCGTGATATGACCGAAGCAGATATTGAAGACGATATCCGCTGGAACACCGTTGAAACCGATTGGGCAAATTGGGATGCGCCATGGGAATCAATTCCGGATCTGCTGACTTTTAATCCGGAAGAACACCGCAAAAAGGAACTTGAAAGACTTGCGAAACCGAAAGAGAAAGTTCGCTGGGGATTCGAAATTGAAACAGCTGAAGGAAAACATATCGGAGCTGTAAATTCCTATATGATAAATGAAGATTATGAATGGACGCCTGTCAACTGTGCAAAACCAGAAGAAAAACTTTTTCGAACCGTTGGACTTGATATCTGTGAAGGCTCTTTTTGCGGAAAAGGGTTTGGAACAAAAGCTCTTGCGGCTTTTATCGATTATTATTTCCAAAACGGAGAAGATGAGATTTTTACTCAGACCTGGAGTGGAAATATCCGCATGATAAAATGTGCAGAAAAGCTTGGTTTTGAGGTCTGTAAGCGAAAAATTGGCGTGCGTTTTGTCAAGGGAAAATATTACGACGGACTTACTTTCCGGCTCAGCAAGGAAAAATTTTATAATTATTCCAACGGATAAAAATCAAAAGCGTGCCTTCGGGCACGCTTTTTTATATGATAATTAAAATTTCCCATTATTCTTTTATACCTTGTAATTATATTGAAAAAATGTTAAACTTAATATGTATTTTTATGACCGCTTGAAACAGGAGGTTTTGCCCAATGAGCGATAATTTAAGACCGCTTTCCTTTGAAAAGCTGATGGGACTTCTTATTGAAGAACATAACGCCACTGGCACGATTTTCGGAGTAAAGGATTTTTATAAGGCAGGAAGAGCAAGACTTCCGATTTTCGGAATGAGGATAGAAAATCCGGTAGGTCCCGCTGCAGGTCCTGTTACCCAGACAGCACAGGGAATAATTGCCGCATATCTTTCCGGCGCAAGATTTTTTGAACTCAAAACAGTTTACCCGGAAAACGAAAAAGCGGAAAGACCCAGCGCTTCGATCGGCGACAGAACTTTTTCTTCCGAAAATCCTTCGGAACTTTCCGTTGCGGAAGCTTTCGGCGAATATGTTAAAGCATGGTATGGGATAAAGCTTATCAGCACCGCTTTTGAACTTGGAGTTCCGGAAGGCTTTGTTTTCAACATGTCCGTTGGCGGAAGTCTTGAGGATCTTAAATCCGAAAAGATGAACAGCTTTATCGAAGGACTTAAATCTGCAGAATATACCCCTGTCTGGCGCGAATGTGAAAACTGGGCAAGAGCCCATATGGACGAGCTTGACGGAATCGATAATACATATATTTCCGATATCAGTCCCAGAATTTGCAGCTCTGCATTCTTTGTTCCGAGAGAAGGCCTTTCTGCTTCCGAAATCGAAGAAGCAGCCGCATATCTTATTGAAGAAAAGAAACTCCATACCTTTGTAAAAGTAAGTCCGGATCTCCTCGGATATTATACAATTCGCGGAATCCTTGATATCAACGGTTATGACGATATCGAAATCAGCAAGGAGAGAATGGAAAGCGGAGCTCTTTATGATGATCTCAAACCCGCGTTCCTCCGCCTCCAGAACAAAGCGGATATGAAACGTCTTGAATTCGGCGTAAAAGTCTGCGATGGTCTTATTGTTGAAAAAGCAAAGAAAACCCCTGTTAATAATGGAAGACTTACAGGCCGTGCACTTTTCCCGATTGCATTTTCCCTTGCGGAGAAAATTGCAAACGATTTCGGCGGCGGACTTCGAATCTGCTTTGCCGGCGGCGCAGATTATTTTACTGCTTCAAAACTTTTTGATGCGGGAATCTGGCCGGTTACTGTTGTTTCCGATATAATCAGACCGGGCGGCCTCAGAAGATTCAAACAGCTTGCTGATGATGTTTCCAAATGCGATTACGCCCAGTTCTCCGGAATCCTTACTTCCGACCTTCCGGATATCGAAAAAGAAGTTTATTCCGGAGGAAGATATAAGAATATTATCGGTGCGGAACCCAAAAAGGCCGAAGGCCCAATTCCGCATATCAACTGCACAAAGGCTCAGTGCCGTGCAGTCTGCCCTCTCGGCGCAGATATTCCTCTTGTAATGCGTCTTATCAAAAATGGCAGAAGCCTTGATGCGCTCCGCGTTATCTTTGAACGCAACCCGATGCCGTTTACAGTTGAAACCCTTTGCAGCCATCCCTGCATGGAGGGCTGTTCCAGAAGATTCTACGAATGTCCTCTTAACATAAAAGGAGAAAACTATCAGGCAGCGAAGAATGCCTGCTTTGATCTTCTTGACGAAACTCAGCTCAAATCCGGCGCAGGCGCAAAAGTTGCTGTAGTCGGATGCGGCCCTGCCGGACTTTCAACCGCTTGCTTCCTTGCAAGACAAGGCGCAAAAGTAACCATTTTTGATAAAGAATATCGTCCCGGCGGCGCAGTTACCAAATATATCCCGAAATTCAGAATCGAAGATTCGGATATCGAATGGGACGCAACCCTTATCCAGGCTCTCGGAATAGAAATGGAGCTTGGTGTTGAGGTAACCTCTCTTAAAGAACTCCGCGAACAAGGTTTTGAAAAAATCGTTCTTGCAATCGGAGCGGGAAAACAAAAAAATCTTAAATTCGCTTTCGGCAAAAATATTTCCGCACTCGAATTCCTTGCAGATTACAAACGCAAACCGGAGGAACTTGAGGAAACTGTTATGGGCAACGTTGTTGTAATCGGCGGCGGACATTCCGCTGTTGCTGCAGCAAGATGCGCCAAGAAGCTTCCTTCTGTCGATAGGGTAACTCTTGTATTTGATAAACCGGAAAGCGAAATGGAAGCTTCTGCAGACGAGATAACCGCTATGAAAAAAGAAGGGGTCTTTGTTGCGACTAACCTTATTCCGAGCGGTGTGCGCAGCGGTCAGCTCCTTTGTCATGTTTCTGAACTCGGAGAACCGGATGAGAAAACCGGAATAAGACCCGTTCTTGATACCGGAGCAAAAGATAAAGTTCCGGCGGATATTGCGATCAATGCTATCGGCGAAGAGGTCGACGATAGCCTTTATGAGGAAATCGACAGCGCGACTTATCTTGTCGGTAATGCAAACTTCGGAAAAAACGCAGATATTGCAAAAGTAATTGCCGATGCACAGAAACTTTGCAAAAAAATTGCACACAGCCATTACGATAAATATGTTCCGGACAACGAAAACGAGGACAGATCTTTCCTTGAAAAACGTGGAAAGCTTTGCGCAGATTGCAAAAAATGTACTGAGGGCGAACGCTGTCTTGAATGTGACAGTGTCTGCGAGTTCTGCGCTGAAGTTTGTCCCAACAGAGCAAACTGGGTAATAAAACTTTCCGACGGCAGCCGCCAGATTCTCCATGTAAACGATTTCTGCGACGAATGCGGAATCTGCGCAGACAGCTGCCCATATGACGGAAAACCCTATAAAGAAAAATTCACTCTGTTCCTCGATGAGGAGGATTTTAAAAAGAGCGAAAACGACGGATTCTACGTAACCGGCGAAGCAAACAACTGCCGCTTCAGATATGAAGGAAAAGTATTCAAATATGACCCGATAAACGGTCCTTTGGGAACGATTCCGGACGAAATCAGGGAGATGTGCGGTATAGTAATGAAGCGTTTTCCGAGACTTCTTAAAGTCTGGTAAACCGCATAAATAAGCCAAAAAACGGACTTTTGTCTGCTTTAAAAATTCTGAAAATCGAATAAAAATCCGTAAAAAACGGGCAGGGTAGGGCAAACCCCTATTCTGCCCGTTTTTGCGTATAATCGTGCGGTACACAGTATTTTATTTTTAAAACCATTGAATTAAACAATAAAGTAAAATAAAAATAAATAATAAATACATTAAAGTTAAATAAATTTATTTTGAAAAAATTTTAATATATACTTGACAACACAGTATTATATACTGTATAATTCCATTTAGATAGAATTATGGAAAAAAGCAGAAAAAATATCGCCGAAAAAATACGGATTTTATTTCGTAAAAAACGGAAAAAGATTAAAAAAGCAGTGTTTTCCAATTCTGATTATGGCTGAAAAATGGCTTAAATAAGCCAAAAAATCCATTTTATCCGGGAGGTGGGGGAATTTGAGCGACGACGAAATTATTTCCGGTTTTGTGTCGGAACTTCGCCGCGGAACTGTTGTTCTGGGCGTTTTAAATCAACTTTCCTCTCCTAAATACGGCTATTCCCTCGGCCAGGAACTGACCGAAAAAGGGGTGCCGGTGGACGGAAATACGCTTTATCCGCTTTTGCGCAGGCTTGAAAGCCAGGGATTACTCAAAAGCGAATGGGATATGTCCGAAGGAAAACCACGCAAGTACTATATACGAACTTCAAAAGGCACAAAAATAAACGAACAGCTGCGTGATTACTGGATCGAAACCGTTGTGAATATTTCTACTTTGATGAAGGAAGAATAAAATATGGATAAGTTTAGAGAAAAAGAGGAAATCCGCGAAAACGAAGCGGATAAAGATAAAATCTGTGGAAGAAATGCTGTAATCGAGGCTATCAAATCCGGCCGCGAAATAGATAAGATAATGGTTGCCAAAGGTGCAACCAATCTCGGTAAACTTTATGCAATGGCAAAAGAAGCCGGAATACCCGTTAAAGAAGTTGCGCCGGTTAAAATCGATGAACTCGCCGCAGGAGCAAATGCCCAGGGCGTTCTTGCGATGGCTGCAGCACATAAATACGCAACTGTTGATGAAATTTTTGCTCTTGCGGAAGAAAGAGGCGAACCGCCTTTCATCATTATTGCAGACGGACTTGAAGATGGACATAACCTCGGTGCTGTAATCAGAACCGCCGAATGCTGCGGCGCACATGGTGTTATAATCCCCAAGCGCAGAAGCGTGGGCCTCAACTATGTTGTTGCAAAAACTTCTGTAGGAGCGGTTGAATATGTTCCTGTTGCAAGAGTGACCAATATTGCACGAACCATTGATGAGCTTAAAGAACGCGGAGTCTGGATTTTCGGCGCGGATATGGATGGAGAAGCTCTCTGGTCTGCTGATCTTTCCGGAGCGATCGGACTTGTTGTTGGCGCAGAAGGCGAAGGAGTAAGCCGTCTTGTTAAAGAAAAATGCGATTTTGTTGTTTCGCTTCCTATGCGCGGCAAGATCGAATCTCTCAATGCTTCTGTTGCGGCTTCCGTAATGATGTACGAAGTTGCAAGACAGCGTCTTGGAATTAAAGCAAGATAAATTCTTTTTTGGATAAATAATATAAAGGGAAGGGGAACAAAATGGCAGGAAATAACTATTCGGTTGACGATATCCTTGAAGAGATCCGACGCAAAAAAGAAAACGGATCCTCTGCGGCAGCCGATTCCGCAGTAAAGAAAGATTCTCCGGAAAAGCAGGGCGATTTTTTTGAGATGCGCCAGAAAAATACCCAGCCGGAAAAAGAAAAGGAGCCGGAAGCTCCCACATATACAAAAAAGTTTAAAGATGAACCCATAACCACAAGAACCATTCAGGTTGACGATACCCTTTCCCAGTATTTTGGTGCTGCAACTTGGAAGAATGAAAAGAAATCCAAAAAGCAGAAAGAAAAAGAGGAAAGCATTTCCACCAAAGTAACAGTTGTTCCCGCACATACAACCGATAAGGAAACCAGAGATAAAATAAATGGTTTTGTTCCGAAAGATTTTACGATCCATACCGAGGAACAGCTCAGAAGTTTTGAGAATGCGGTTTCCGGAAAAGAAGAACCTGAAACAATTGTTGAGGAAGTAAAAGAACAGGAAGAAGCTGTTAAAGAGGAACCTGTAAAAGAAGAAAAAGAAGCTGTTTCCGGATTTGCCGAAATAAAAGCTGCAAAGGAAAAAAACGACCTTACAAGTTCCGATAATCACGATCTTTATAAGGAATTTGTCGAAAAACGTCATGATAAGGTCAGCGAGTTCATGAAAAACGTTGTTGAACACACCGACCAGGAAATACATATTCCCGAAATTCCTGCAGTTGCACCGGTTAAAAATAAATTCTCTGATCAAAGCAATGAGGATATTGCCAAGAAACTTATGCAGGATATGCATGAGCCTGATGATGACGATCCTGATGATTATGAAAACGAAGGCCAGAAGGAAGCGGTTGAAAAAATCCTTTCCGCACAGCTTACCGGCCTTATCATCAGAAGTATAATAATTTTTATCCTTTTCCTCGGAAGCCTTGCACTTTGCCTTTCTCCGATGCTTGGCTATGAACTTCCGGAAGCAATTTCTTTCCAGGGCTCCGGAATCGTTTTCCCGATAATCAATCTTGCAATTGTTTGTGTCGCCGCAATTACCTGCCATGTGGCAGTTGGCGGAGGACTTATATCTCTTATGAGATTCCGTGCAGGAAACGATACTTTTGCAACCTGTTCCGTAATCGGAGCGGCAGCTCTTGGCGTAGCATTTATTGCGGAACCTTCCGCAATGAGCCCGGGCGGCGAAAATCTTTTCTTCCCGATTACTGTTCTCGGACTTTTCTTCAATACCATAGGAAAAATCCTTTCCGCAGCACGAATCAGAAAGAATTTTGAAATTCTTACAACAGGAAAAGGAAAATCCGCTCTTCTTCCTGTTCGAAACAAGGAACTTGCAAGGGAACTTACCGGACAGCGCGACGAAACTCCTCGTTTCTGCACCAGCGCAAAAGCAAAATTCTTCACCCGTTTCCTTGAACTTTCCTATAAAGACGATGCAACCGAAAGCATTGCAAGAATTGTTGCTCCGATTGTTTTCCTTTGTTCGATTTTTGTCGGAGTAATCGCATTCCTCCTCACAGGAAGAATCTCCGATGCTGTAACCGGTTTTGCAGCGATCCTTTGCGTTGCTTCGCCTTTTTCCGCAACAATTGCAGGCGCACTTCCGGTTTTCCGTTCCTGTTCTGCTCTTAACGAAGAAGGAAGTATAATGGCAGGCGGATATACCGCAGAAACCTTTGCGGAAACCGATTCTGTTCTTCTTGATATCGAACAGCTTTTCCCCGACGGAAGCATTATTCTTCACGGAATCAAAACTTTTGCTCAGGGAAGAATCGATGAGGCCATTCTTGATGCCGCATCTGTTATCTGCAGCACCAGAAGCACTCTCGGAAGTATTTTCTTAAACGTTGTTCAGGGCGATAAGAAACTCCTTAAACCCGTTGATACCATTATCTATGAAGACGGAATGGGACTTTCCGCCTGGGTTGGGGGAAAGAGAGTTCTTATAGGTAACCGTGAACTTATGATAAACCACGGAATCGATATTCCTTCCCACGATTATGAAAATAAATATGTAGGAAACGGAAAGGATATCCTTTATCTTGCAAACAGCGGCGAACTTACCGCAATGTTTCTTCTCAGCTATCATGCAGATAAAGAAGTTTACCGTTCCCTTGGAATTATGGCAGAGAGAGGCGTTCGCCTTGTTATCAACTGCAGCGACCCCAACATCACCAGAAAGAAACTCTGCGACATTTTCGGATATCCCGAAAGCCAGCTTAATCTCCTTTCTTCCAAATATCAGCAGAAATGCGCCGAGCTTACCGAAGAACGCGAAAAAGCTCCCGCTGCCGGAGTTTATAACGGAAGCCTTTTTGCTCTTTCCGATTTGCTCAACTGCTGCGGAATTATAAGACAATCCTCCTTTGCGGCGGCACTTCTTGAAATGATTGGAATAGTCCTTGGCTTTGTTCTTGTAACCCTTTTCCTTTTCACCGGAAACATCAGGGATCTTGCAATGTATGTTCTTCTTGCTTTCCAGATGTTCTGGCTTGCGGCAATTACTTTTGTAATTCTGCTGCGAAAAAAAATCTGATAACTTACCTTACTTTTCATATCTTTTTCCTTTCCAAAGCGATAAAGCTCCGTTACTACCGCAGGTAACGGAGCTTTATCTCTTTCTGGAGAAATATTCCGAAATGCAATAAAATTGTTTTTTAAAAAACTTGCAACATAGGAAAAAATGGTATATTATATATTATGAATATATATGCTTTAAAATAAAACGCAAAAGCGTTTATCATAAATCAAGATTATTAAAAGGAGGAAGTAGTTTTGCTTACAGAAGAACGTAACCTTTGCATGGGCTGTATGTCGGTTCTTGATGAAGAAGGAAAATGCCGCTGTGGATATAATGAAGATGCCCCCACCGACGAAGCCTGCATACCTGCAAGAACAATTGTCGGCGGAAAATATATTGTCGGCAGAATGATCAAAATGAATGGCGAAGCTATTATATATATAGGTTTTGATAAAGAAAACGAGGAAAAGGTATTTGTCCAGGAATATATGCCCGGAAAAATTGCCAGAAGAAGTGATCTCACAGGAGAAGTTGTTCCTTTTTCCGGATATGAGGCTCAGTATAAGACCCTTATGGCAGATTATTACGATCTTTTCGATTCCATCAGAAATTTCCGCCATACAGAATATATTATGCCGGTAATAAATGTTTTCCGCGAAAACAATACCGTTTATGCAATTTATAAATACATAAAAACCATTTCCTATGGCGATTATCTCAGCCATAACGGCGGAGAATTTACCTGGCCCCAGGTTAAAAAACTTTTCATGCCGCTTTTCACAACTCTTACCTATCTTCACAGCAACGGTTTTGTTCACCGTGGAATTTCTCCGGAAAGCATCCGCGTTAACGCAAAAGGCCAGCTTTTGCTTTGGGGATTCGGAACGGTTGCTCAATTCTCCAAAGATTCCATTATCGAGCCGACCCTTTCTGCGGGATATTCCGCTCCGGAACAGTATTCTGCCGGACTTTGGCAGGGAGAATGGACCGACGTTTATTCCGTTGCGGCAGTGCTTTATAAATCTCTTACAGGAACTCTTCCTGCAGATGCGGAAGACAGGAAAGAGGTTGACCACCTTTGCCCTCCGGAAGAACTTAATTTTAATATTTCTTCCGAAGTTTCCGATGCGATCATGAACGCAATGACCCTTAACGGAGAATACCGTACCCGTTCTATAGATGATTTCACTGCGGAACTTCTCGAATCCGCAAGTTCCAACACAAAGCTTTTTGGAGTTGCAGAGGAAGCGGAAATAAAAAAAGCCGATGAGGAATATTTTGAAAGAGAAGAAAAACACGAAAGGACCCACAAAAAAGTCCGTCTTCCCTGGGGAGTGATTGCAACCATTATTGCCATGGCTGTTCTTCTCGGGCTGGTAACTTTCCTCTTCAGATATACCGAGATCCTTGGTTTCGGAAACAACCCCAACCACAGAGATCCTTCCGATTCCGAAATCAGCGAACCTGCTCAGGAGGGAATTGGCGGATATCTTATTGCAATGCCAAACTTTGTTGGAAGAATGCGCAGCGACGTTGAAAATAATTCTCAATATTCAAGTTTTAACATTGTTTTTGAAGAAGATAACAACAACGAATATGTTGAAGGCATGATCTATGAACAGTCGGTAAAATACCGTACCGAAGTTGAGGAAGGTACTACTGTTGTTCTTAAAGTAAGCACCGGTCCCGAAAAAATAGAAATGCCCGATTGTGTCGGAAAGAGCATTGAGGAAGTTACCGGAATGCTTTCCGAAATGGAAATCAGCTTCCAGCTTGTTCCTAACTACAGTTCTGAATATGAATATAACATTGTTTATGATCAGTCTGTTGCGGCAGAAACCGAAGTTGCCGTTGGCGACAGAATGAACAAAGTTTATATCTATTATGGTGCCCTTGAGGCAGAAAAAGATCCCTGGAGAGACGATGATGACAAACCTTCAGGAATTACCATAATTGATGGTCGTGGTTGATTTTTAAACAATAAAAAAGCCGTGCTCATAAATGAGCACGGCTTTTTCTGTTTTGAGCACGGATTTTAATTCTGAGAAATGCCAAGGGATTCAAGCATGACTTTTCTGGTTCTTTCAGAAAGTTCGGCTGTTCCGAGATTTGCGATTTCTTCCGCAGAGATAACTTCGCAAATGCGAAGGGTTATAACGGTGCGTTTAAACGGAGCATTTTTGTGAACATGGTTTGTGTTATCAACGGTGGTTATAACAAGGGGTGCGCCGCTTTTTGTTGCAATTTTGAAAGAACCTGCATGAAGCGGAAGCATTTCACCGTCTCTTGCTCTTGTTCCTTCGGGATAAATTGCCATGGAGCAAATTCCGTTTTTTATGTTTTCTGCGGCGGCATTGATGGATTTAACGGCGTTTCTGGCGCTTTCACGGTCAATGGCAATACAGCAGATGCGATGCATAAATTTGTTGATTACGGGAAGCTTGAAGTTTTCGGGTTTGGTAATAAAACCCATCTCGTGTTTTCCGAGGAATGCAAGGGTCACTACCGGATCGAACATCGCTTTGTGGTTTTGAACAAGAACAAAGCGTTCTTCCGGAATTTTTTCTTCACCTTCGATTTTAACTTTTACATTGCATGCGGAAAGAGCGATTCTGAGAGTGAATGAAATGACCGCATTATAAAATTTATCGAACTTTTCGTTAGGTTTTTCAAGATCAACAAAAAGCGAAAGCAGAACAAGAAAAGCAACAAAACAGAACGCCGCAATAACGGTATATTCGATCGCATAGATGATTCCGCCCAAAAGGATATTTGAGCTGAAAGGTTTGCTGATCAGGATATCGATTGCGGAAAGGATGATTCCTATTACAGGGAAAATAAAAACCATTAAATTACCTCTCAGATGAATTTATATTCTCCATCGCTTTCCATGAAAAGTTTTTTTCCATAGAAGCAAGTGAGAGCTTTTACGTAATATTCAGTATCCTTTGCGCCTGCGGTCTCATAGGAAGAATGCATTGCAAGCTGGGGAAGACCGATATCAACTGTGTTGAGGGAAACCTGAGTGTTTGCAATGTTTCCGAGGGTGGAACCTCCGGGCATATCTGCACGGTTTGCATAACGCTGGAAGGGAACACCGGCTTCTTCACATACAAGGGCAAAAATTGCGGCGGAAACAGCATCGGAAGTGTAGCGCTGGTTTGCGTTATATTTGATTACAATTCCTTTGTTCATATAAACCGCGTGGTTTTTGTCCTGATATTCAGGGTGATTGGGATGAACAGCATGGGCGTTATCGCAGGAAAGCATAAAGCTGTTTGCAACTTTTCCGTAATGTTCAGAAGAAGAAAGACCGAGGCTTTCGCTGATTCTTTCAAGAACTGCAGCAATAAAGGTGGAAGCGGCGCCCTGTTTTGTCTGGCTTCCGACTTCTTCGTTATCGAAAACGCAGTAAACGGGAATATTTTCGGTTTTTTCTGCAGAAGTGAATGCTTCAAGAGCGCCGAAAGCGCACTGGAGGTCATCAAGGCGAGGTGCGGAAACAAAGCCGTTCCATTCAGTTCCGGGCTGGGGGTTATAAACGATAAGATCGGTGGTGATGATATCTTTTTCATCACAGCCTGCTGTTTTTGCAATAAGAGCACGGAAGGAACCTTTTTCTTCGCCTTCAGCAAAAAGCGGAAGCATGTCCACAGCGGCGTTGTATGCCATGCCTTTGTTTGCTTCGCGGTTCATGTGGATTGCAACGTTAGGAATAATTGCGCAGGGCTCTTTTGTGTCAACAAGGCGGACGGAAATTCCCTTTTCGGTGCGGACTGTTATTCTTCCCGCAACCGCAAGGGGTCTGTCCATCCAGGTTGCACAAAGCATTCCGCCGTAACCTTCGGTGGAAAGGCGAACATAATAGTTATCCGCAAGTTCCGGATTTTCCTTGATTTTAAAGCAGGGGCTGTCGCAATGGGAAGCGGTGAGCATAAAACCGGAAAAATCTCTTTCCGGAATGCGGAAAGCGATTACGGAAGAACCGTTTCTGGTAACGTAATAACCTTTTCCTGCTTCGAGATTCCATTTGCCGCTTTCGCAAAGCTCGGAATAACCTTTTTCGGAAAGGCTTTCGCAGATTGTTTTTACGGCATGGAAAGGCGTGGGGCTTTTTGCGATGAAATCAAAAAGTTTTTTATTCATAGGAAACATCTCCTGTTGATGATTGAAATTTATATCATATATTATATATGTTTTATACAGATTAGGCAAGAAAAATATAAAAAAGCGGCACCCTTCAAGGGTGCCGCATACAAAACGTTTTATCAGAGTTTTTTGACGAGGATATGATTCATCCAACCGCCGATGATCTGGTCTTCATAGCTTCTGCGAAGTTTGAAACCGATGGAGTCATAAAGTTTTCTTGCTCTGGGGTTCCAATCGTTAACAACAAGAGCACATTCCTTGAAACCGAGCTGGGTCATAACTTCGATATAGAATTTAAGAAGCATCTGGCCGATTCCTTTGCCGCGCTGGGTGTCTTTAACGCCGAGAAGAGTGAGGCAGGGAAGACCGTCGACCATCGGGTCGGAAGGGCTCATGCTCATATAGCCGACTGCTTCGCCTTTGCGGTCAACGGCTACAAAAGCTCTTCCTGCTTTAAGAGATTCGGTAAGGCATTTGTCGAGAAGATCGCCTTTTTTGAAATAGTGGTTATAAAGCTGGCTGTTTTCGAAAATGCGTTTGTAATCCTCTTTTTTAGCGGGATCTGCTTTTACGATTTCGATCATGTTTGCCATATACTGTGCTTCGCGATGATAGCTCATAATAATCCTCCGTTCGGTAATTCAAAAAACTCTTCGGTTTAAACGTTGCTGTTGTGTTTGGGGGTCTTTCTCATAAGAAGATAGAGATTGTGGCTGGGGTCAAGGCTTTCGGGCATCTGCATGAATTTGTGGAAGCCCATATCTTCATAAAGTCTTCTTGCAAGGGGGTTGAAATCGTTTACTGCGATAAATCCACGGTCATAGCCTTTGGATTCATAGCTTTCGATGAAATATTTGAGAAGCATCTGGCCGACTCCGTGGGAACGATAGTCGCGGCGGACGCCAAGAAGTGCAAGATAAGGCATGTTTGCGTAAACGCTTTCGATCTGCATCCACATAAAGCCAACAGCTTCGCCGTTGCGGTCTTCTGCGATCCATACTTCGTCATTGGCAAGGGCGGAGCCCATCCAATCATAGACGTTGTCGCCATAGTGGCTGTAAAGTTTGGAATCGTCAAAAATGCGTTTATAATCTTCGATTTTTGATTTTTCTGCTTTTACGATATGTACTTCATGTACTGCCAAAGCCAGCACCCCCAGAAAAGACATATTTATACACATATAAGATACCACTTTTTGGTCCGGAAGTCAACATAAATACGCCTTTCTGAACAGCTTTAAATAAACCTTGCTTTTGTTGAAAAACAGACCTATAATATATTTGATTATGTAAATATTGCTGCGGAATTTTTCGCAGATTTTATACAGGAGGGGAACGGATATGAAAAAAGTTTTTTCACTTGTTCTTTTTATGATTTTAACCCTGGCGCTTTCGGTAACTGCGTTTGCTGCGGATTCCGATATTATCGCTTCCGGTTATTGCGGCGGCGAAGGCGACGGAACGAACCTTGAATGGGTACTTACCGAAGACGGAACCCTTACCATAAGCGGTGAAGGTAAAATGGAGTGTTACAAATCAACAAACAATGGAAAGCAAATTACTTCTGCCCCTTGGGGTGAATATTCTGACCATCTTAAAACTCTTGTAATAGAAGAGGGAGTAACAAATATAGGATGTTGTGCATTTGCTTTTTGTTCTGGATTTGAGGGAACTCTCGTGATTCCAAATAGCGTTACCATTATTGAAGATTCTGCATTTGTTTTATGTTCTGGATTTACAGGTAATCTGGTTATACCGAATAATGTAACGGAAATAGGGTGGTATGCTTTTGATAAATGTGATGGATTCAACGGAAAACTTATTATTGGAAAAGGAATAACAAACATAGGTGATAGAGCATTTTATGGTTGTTCAAAATTGACTGGGGATCTTTTTATTCATAATAATGAAATTAGCATAGGAAGTCTTGCTTTTTGTAATTGTGGAATCAACAACTATTATTTTGGTGGAGATGCCCCTGAAATGGTCCGGACTCCGGGAGAATCAATTATGTATGACCATTTTGATAAGACTGATGACACCATCTATTATCCATCTGGCAACAGCACCTGGAAAGTTTCCGGAGGAAAATGGAACGGATATAACACCGTAGGAATTATTGATTCCGGTTATTGCGGCGGAGAAGGCGACGGCACAAATGTTGCCTGGACTTTGGCCGAAGACGGAACTTTTACCATAAGCGGTGAAGGTAAAATGGCGGACTACCGTTCGCATTATACCCAGGAATTTGGCTTCATTACCACTGCGCCCTGGTGGATCTATGCCGATCAAGTAAAGCTGATCGTTATTGAAGAAAATATAACATATTTCGGTGCATATGCTCTTGATAATTTTGGGGGCATTGCTGTTGTAAAAGGTCAGCCTTATTTCGGGGAAAAATCGCTTTATATGCAGGACGGTCTGCCAAGTGTATATTTCTTCGCAGGACCTCCCGCCGGTGCACACGAAACCGCTTATAACAGCGTTTACAAAATGTACTATCTTGAAGAAACCGAGTATCAATGGGACATGGAGAGCGGATTCTGGCAAGGTCACAGAATGTATCCTTATACCATACCGAATGAAGTTGAGCTCGATCCTGCTGATTTTACATATTCAGGTTATTGCGGTACTGATCCTTTTGTTTGCGGTAAAGAAATTGCGTGGGGATATAATGCAGGAAGCAAAACCCTTACTGTTATGGGTACCGGAAACATGCAGAATTATGAGCCCGGTTATGTTGATGCTCCCTGGTATCCATATCATGAAGACGTTGAAAAAATTGTTATTGACGAGGGCATAATCGAAATCGGCGATTATTCTTTCTACAAATTCAGTAATATCAAAGAAATTACTATTCCTTCAACCGCTGTTAAAATCGGAAAAGGTGTTTTCTTTGACGCAAAAATTTCGGAAGGATTTGAAATAACTGAAAACATTGAAACCGCAGGAGAATATGCTTTCTCCGGCTTCAGTGCACCATGGCTCTATATTCCCCAAAAAACATCTTTTGCTTACTCTGCGTTTTATAAAAATAAAATCGGGGAATTCCGTGTTTCCGAAGACAGCTGGTCCTACTCGGTAAACGACGGCGTTCTTATGAGCAAGAATGAAAGAGAACTTATCGGTTTTCCCGGAACAAGAACGGGCGAATATTCTGTTTCTGAAAAAGTCGAAAGCATCAGAGAATATTCGTTTGCGGCATCCGATATCGATAAAGTAATTATTCCAAAAAACGTAAAATACATAAGATTCAATGCTTTCACAGAATGTGCAGGTAAATTTATTTTTGAAGGTGCGCCTGAAATCGGAGAGAAATCCTTTAGTTCCTGCCTTAATAGTACCGTTTCTATTTATTTTATGAACGGTGAACCTTCCCGTACATATCCGAGTTTTATTGATGAAAAAACCAATAAAGGTGAAGTCAATCTTTATTATCTCGAAGGAACTGAAGACCTTTGGACCTTCGACGAAAACGGCCTTTGGAGAGAATATGAAGTAAAACCTTTTACCGCATACGAAGAAGTTGAGCTTGATCCGAGCCTTTACGTTGCTTCCGGTTACTGCGGCGCCGATCAGTTTACCGACGGCAAGAACCTTGCATGGGGAATTGACAAAAACGGTGTACTTACCATTTTTGGTAAAGGCGAAATGGCGGATTATTCTTCCAGCAATGGAAAAACAACTGCTCCATGGGGAGCTTATTCCGACAAGATAACAACACTTGTAACCGAAGAAGGTGTTGCCAAAATTGGAAACTATGCTTTTTATTCTTTGCAATCAGTAAACGGAAAAATAATTATTCCAAAAAGTGTTGTTGAAATAGGCGAATATGCCTTTTGCGGAAGCAGATTTGATACGGATCTTTTTATTCCTGGGAATGTAAAAACTATTGGTGCAGCTGCTTTTGCAAATATTTTCGGTAAAAAAGGTGACCTTATTGTTTGCGAGGGTGTTGAGTCTATCGAAGAAAGTGCATTTCACGCTGGATTTACATCGGCAGTATTTCCTTCAACTTTAAGTAACATTGGCGGAGAACTTTTTGGATGGCAAAGTGTGGATAACGGGAATATTGTTATAAGTGAGAATAATCCATATTATTCTATTGATAAAGAAATACTTTTCAACAAAAACAAAACAGAAATTATAACCTGTCTAAAGTTTAATTACGGAACAAAATATGCTATTCCAGAAACAGTTGAAATAATATCGAACAATGCGTTTAAAGGAACAGTTTTTGATAAAATTATAATTCCCGAAAGTGTAAAAGAGATAAAAAACATGGCTTTCCATGTTTTTCGTGGCGATATAATAATAAAAGGGAAAATTGAAAAAATAGAAGATTACGCAATAAGTCCATGGGATAATGCAACGGTTTGTGTTTATTTTATGAATGGTGAGCCAGATAGTGCAGCAACAACCGCTTTTAGAAGTAAAGATGGAATTTTAAATATCTATTACCTCTCCGGTACCGAAGACCTTTGGGATTTTGATGAAAACGGCCTTTGGAACGGTTATGAAGTAAATGAATATAACGGTTACGGCGACCTTAATATGGACTTTGAGATTGATGTAAAAGACGTTCACCTTGCTCGTCTTATTGCCTCAAAACTTATTGTTCCGACTGATGAGCAGATTTCCATCGGTGACGTTGACGGAAACGGAAGAACAAACGTAATCGATGCAAACCTTATCAGAAAATTCTGCGCAAACATTATAGCAAAATTCCCGATAGAGGGATAAAAAAAGAACCCCGTGCTCAGATGAGCACGGGGTTTTATATTGTCTTTTTTTCAAGGAGAATTCTTTTTAAAAATCGAACGCGTCGTGGATAACCTGAACGGCTCTGTCGGCTTTATCACGGTCGATGAGCACGGAAATTTTGATTTCCGAAGAAGAGATCATCTTGATGTTGATGTCTGCATCAGCAAGGGCTTCGAACATCTTAGCAGCAATGCCCGGGTGGGTTTCGATTCCGGCGCCGACAATGGAAACTTTCGCAACGGAATCGTCGCAGGTGATGGCTTTTGCTTTGAAAAGATCAGCAACTTCCTGTAATGCTTCAATGGCTTCGTCCTTCTGGTCATGTGCAACGGTGAAGCTGATATCTTTGGTGTTGTTGCGTCCGATGGACTGAAGGATAATATCTACGTTTATATTTTTCTTTGCAAGGATGCTGAAAATCTTGAAGGCAATTCCGGGAACGTCCGGTACCTCAACAAGGGAGATTCTTGCGGTGTTGTTGTCGCGGGTAACTCCGCGGATAAGCATTCTTTCCACTTTAACGACCTCTTTCAAAATAGTTCCGGGTTTGTTTTCAAAGCTGGAGCGAACTTCCAGTTTAACGCTGTATTTTTTCGCCATTTCAACGCTGCGGCTGTGAAGCACATTTGCGCCGAGGTTAGCAAGTTCCAGCATTTCATCATATGTTATCTCTTCAATTTTCTTTGCATCTTTTACAATTCTCGGATCGGCGGTATAAACACCGTCAACGTCGGTATATATCTGGCAAATATCTGCATGCAAAGCCGCAGCGAGGGCAACTGCGGAAGTATCCGAACCGCCGCGGCCAAGGGTTGTGATATCGTCATAACGGTTGATTCCCTGAAAACCGGCAACGATTACGATGTTCTTTTTGCCGATTTCGCTTTCAAGCCGTTCTTTGTCAACACGGCGGATTTTTGAGAAACAATGGGTCGCATCGGTCTGAAGACCAACCTGCCACCCGGTAAGGGAAATTACCGGGAACCCGAGCTTTTCAATTGCCATCGCCAGAAGCGACATGGAAATCTGTTCACCGGTGGAAAGAAGAACGTCCATTTCCCTTTTGGAAGGGTTGGGGCTTATTTCCGCCGCCTTTGCGATAAGATCATCGGTGGTGTCGCCCTGGGCGGAAACGACCACCACAACGCTGTTGCCGGCAGCATAGGTATCCGTAATTATTTTCGCAACGCGGAAAATCTTTTCCGCATCCGCAACGGAACTTCCGCCGAATTTTTGTACTATAATACTCATCTTTCTACCTCAATATATCACAGCGCCACCGCGCCGGAATTATCTGCATTAAGGATAAAATATTTCCAGCCTTCAAACTTGCCGGAAGAAAGAATTTCTTTTGCAATTTCCTCTGCTTTTTCATTTCCGCAATCGAAAATTGCCATCATTGTTGAACCTGCGCCGCTTATATATGCTGCTATTGCACCGCTTTTATAGGATTTTTCGATAACTTCTTCGCCACCGGGGATAAGCGGAAGGCGATATGGCTGATGGAGTTTATCTTCGCTTCCGGTTCGGAGGTTTTCATATTTTCCGGAAAGTAAAGAAGCGGTTATCAAAGCGGAGCGGGAAAGATTGAAAACAGAATCCTTTACGGAAACTTCCTTAGGCATAACAGCTCTTGCGTCTGCTGTTTTAAGTTCAAAAGGCGGAACAAAAGCCATAAAAACAAGGCTTTCCGGAACATCGGCTTTGACGTATCGAACGTTTTTGCCGTCCATAACGTTAACGGTAAAACCGCCAAGCAGGGCAGGAGAAACGTTATCCGGATGCCCTTCGATTTCTGCGGCAATATCAAGCAGTTCATCTTTTGTGAACGGACGGCCGAGAATTTCGTTTGCGCCGAAAACTCCGCCGACAATGCAGGCGGAACTTGAACCGAGGCCTCTAGCAAAAGGAACATTGTTTTCCTCAATAATTTTAAGTCCGCGGAAAGGAAGCCCGGCTTTTTCATAAACTTTTTTTGCGGAAAGATAGATAAGGTTATCCTCTCCGGCAGGAATTTCGGAACCGTCGGCGGAAGAAATATCACATCCGGGAGCGGCGCCGATTTCAATATAGTTATAAAGATTCAAAGCGATTCCGAGGGAATCAAATCCGCTTCCGAGGTTTGCGGTGGAAGCGGGAATTCTTATTCTTAACATGTTTTAAGCTTCCTTATGATATATTATTCAAAAATCGGTATCATTGACAAAGATTTTCCATGCTCTTTGATTTTATCTGCGAGCACAGAAGCTTCGGTTTCGGTAAGAGGAGAGGTTATATAAACGTTTTCGGAAACCTTTTCTGCATCGGGAATGAAAAATTTTTCATCGCAATCTGTGCGGATAAAATATTTTTCCTTGCCGGAATCTTTTCCAGCAAAAATACTTTGAGCACATTCTTCCCAGAAAACGGTTTTTATATTGTCTTCGGATTTTGCACATTCAATTATATCTGCAATAACGGAAGAAGCGGTTGGCATTTTTCCGGCGCCTTTTCCGTAAAAAAGCACTTCACCGGTAGTTTCGGCTTTTATGAGCACAGCGTTGAAGACGTCATTTACAGAAGCAAGAGGAGAATCGTTTTTAACAAGGGCGGGAGAAACTTTTGTAAAGATTTTTCCGTTTGAAAAGCGTTTCGCTCTTGCAAGAAGCTTTATCGAAAAACCGCATTGTTCAGCGGCTTTTACGTCATCTGCAGAAATTTTATCAATGCCTTCGGTGGGAATTTCGGAAGGCATAAGTGCCTTACCCCAGACGAGAGAAGAAAGTATGGCAATTTTGCGGCAGGCGTCCCATCCGAGAACATCTGCGGAAGGATCGCGCTCCGCATATCCGAGTCTTTGAGCATCGGAAAGTGCTTCGGAATAGTCTGTACCGAAACGGAACATTTTAGTAAGGATATAGTTTGTGGTTCCGTTTAAAATCCCTGCAATTTCAGTGATTCCCGCGGCATTCATTGCTGAATAAAGCGGGCGGATAAGAGGGATTCCTCCGCCGACGGAAGCTTCAAAAAGGAAATTCACATTATGAGCACGGGCGATGCTCAAAAGTTCGGCGCCTTTTTCAGCAACAAGTTCCTTGTTGGATGTAACGGCGCTTTTTCCTTTTTCCAAAGCCGATTTAATATAGGAATAGGCGGGTTCGAGCCCGCCTATACATTCCGCAACAATTCCGACTTCGGGGTCGGAAAGCACAGCGGAAAAATCTTTTGTGAATTTTTCGGAATAGGAAGTGTTTCCTATATCCTTTATATCGAGAACATAGCCGAGTTCAACCGGTTTTCCTGCGGCAGAAGAAATTTCCGCTTCGCGGTCTGAAAGAATTTTACAAACGCCGGAACCGACTGTTCCATGGCCGAGCACAGCGATTTTCATAAATATTATTTCCTCTCTTTAAGGTTACGACAAGTGATAACACCATCAGTGGCGCGAAGAGCCTCTCTTAAAGTGTGACCGTCGCATTTGAGATTTCCGGTGGTGAATGAAATTGTGCAGGGTGCGGCGCCGTCTATCGGAATATTGAGGTTAAGGGTAAGAACGTTTGCACCGTATTTTGAAAGAACAGCGAGAACATTTGAAAGAATGCCGGGTTTATCTATAAGAGTCATATAATAGTTTACGATTTTGTCGCGGCTTTCATCGCTGTAAACAGAAACACCGTCTTTATATTTGTAAAACGCACTTCTGCTTATTCCTGCCATTCTTGCTGCTTCGGAAGAGTTTTTTGCCTTTCCCTGTGAAAGAAGTTTTTTTGCTTCAATAACTTTGAGAAGAACTTCGGGGATGAGGTCGGAATCAACTACAATTTTTTCAGGGTTCTCGTTCATAAAAGTCCGCTCCTTAAAAACGATTGTTTTTCACACAAATACAAATATAACACCCCGAAGCAGAAAAAGCAATAGCTTTTTTGCATTCGGGGTGAAATTTTTGAATATTTATACTCCTTCCAAATCGAAAGGAGGGACAAAACTTTCGGAAGCTGCTTCGCCTTCCTGTGCAAAAGCGTTTTCTATTCCCAATTCAACGGCAAAATCGATAACTTCGTTATATTCTTCGTCTGTTACTTTGCGGAAAAGTTCGGGATATTTTTCGTTGGAGCAGAACGGAGTATATTGGTTCATAATACTTATCCAGATCTTATCTCCAAAATTTTCCCAGAGCCAGGTAAGAACTTTTTTGCTGTCATCAGTGTGTCCGGGAAGGACAAGGTGGCGGACTATAACGCCTTTTTTCATCATGCCGTCATCATCAAAAACAGCTTCGCCGGTTTGTTCAACCATTTTTTTAAGGGAAACAGAAGCATTTTCAAAATAATTTTTTGCAGAAGAAAATTTTTCTGCCAATAAATTATCAAAATATTTGAAATCAGTAAGCCAGATATCCGCATGATTTTTTACTGCTTCAACACTTTCCGGAAGTTCCCAGCCTCCGACGTTCCAGACTATCGGAAGGTCAAGACCGTTTTTTCTTGCAATATCCAAAGCGGAAATGATCTGTGGTGCATAATGCATCGGAGTAACGAGATTTATATTATTTGCGCCTTTTTTCTGTAATTCAAGAAAAATTTCCGAAAGGCGCTCAACAGAAATTATCTTTCCGGCTTCACCGCGGCTTATTTCTCTGTTCTGACAGAAAATACAGCGCATGGTGCATCCGGAAAAAAACACTGTTCCGGAGCCTTCTTCGCCGGAAATACAAGGTTCTTCCCAGAAATGCAGAGCGGCCCTTGCAACTTTAACTTCTTTTCCGCCGCCGCAAAAACCATTTTTGCCGGAAAGTCGGTTTGCACCGCATTTTCTTGGACAGAGTTCGCATTTTTCAGAAAGTTCCAAATTTTTGCCGCCTTTCGTTTTTATTCTGTGATAAACTATACCACAGGGGAAAGACTGAATCAAGAAAATTAACAAATCTTGACTTTAAAAGACACAGGGTTTGTTATAATATGGGATATATTCATAACTTATCATTATAAATTTCGTTAATTTTATAACAAATTTTGTTTACAAAGGGTCTTAAATATGTTATGATTATATTGACTTTTAATAGATAGAAATAAACGCAAAGGAGAAGGGGAAACGACCTATGGATAAGCTTTGGATAGTTCTTCTTTTTCTGGGCGTTTTTTTATTCATAAACAATTTTGCAAAACGTTTTTTGATAAAAGCTATGGTTTCGAAAAACAGCGAAAGTTCGGTTTTTGTTTCTTTGGAAGATGAAAGCGACCCAAAAGTTTTTTGGGAAAAAGAAGGTTTTCGAAGGGAACCGCAGCAGGCGGATTTTATCCTTCCGGAAGAAGATTTTTTTGAAAACGAAAAAAACGAATTCTCCGAAAATTTTGAAGAGGAACTGGAAAAACTTTCCGAAGAAGAAATCGATAAAGTTTTGAAAGAAGCCGGGCTTTTTGAAAAAGAAGGTGAAAATAAATGAAACCGACTGAACTTCGTAAAATAATCAGATCATCTTCTTTGTTTTTTCAGGTTTCAATAAGTGCCCTTTGTCCCATAATTCTTTTATTGGTGGTTGGGATCTGGCTTGATGGAAAATACGGAAACGGCGGATATTGGTTTACTGTGGCCGGAATAATCTGCGGAGTATATTCCGGATACAGAGGTTGTTATTATCTTATAAAAGATGTTTTGCTGAAAGAGGAAAAAGATGTTGAATCGGATTCTTGAAAGAATTGGCGAAAACGAGGAGGAAACTCTTCTTACAGTTAAAAAAGTCCGTGTTATGGCGGTTTTTATCTGTGTTTTTGTTGTTCTTGTTTCGCTTTTTTTCGGCGCGGCAAAAGAAGCTGCTTTAGGAGTTTTTCTTGGTGGAACGGCCGCGCAACTTGTTTTCAGACAGCACGAAATTGCAATCGGAAAAAGTCTTTTTTCCGGAAGTGAGAAAAATGCTTCGATTATAACGATAATCAATTTTATTTTAAGACTTGCAATACGCATAGTCGTTCTGGTTGTGGCAATAAAGAACCCGGATGTCAGCTTTGTCAGCACGGCGCTGGGACTTTTGAGCATATCATATTCAATTTGCCTTTTGGCTTTTTTGGATAATTTGGTCAGAAAACAGACCGGAAAGGAGGTATGATTGTGGGAATATCTATTTCGGAAGTACAAAGCAGTGGAATTCCTTTTCTGGGAACGGAAATCACCAATACCATGGTATGGACATGGCTTATCTTAATTTTGCTTTCGGCGCTGTTCATCTGGCTTGGAAGCGGACTTAAAGTTAAACCCGAGGGAAAGAAACAGGTAATTGCGGAAATGCTTTACGGAGCCATTGACGATATGGTAAACGCAAACATGGGCCCCGGCGCAAAAGCTTTTGTGCCATATTTCATTGCTCTTTTCGCTTTTTTGCTTGTTTCAAACATAAGCAGCTTCATCGGCCTTGGTGTTGTAAGAGCACCTACGGCGGATATTGCTACCCCGGCGGCTTTGGCGATTCTTACTTTTATTCTTACCCAGGTTAACAAAATA
>JAZUAX010000138.1:0-2477 GCA_045638185.1 Oscillospiraceae bacterium
AGGGGAAAAACACCCCCGGTTTTTCAAAAAACACGTCAGGTTTTTTGTTTTGGCGCAAATCCTGCAAAAAACTGCACATTGCGACAGATAAAAACCGCGTCCGCCTTATTGCAACTTTATAAATAATATGATAAAATAAAATGGAATAAGTATTGAAAAGAGGTGCGGAAATGGCAAAAGTAATTCTGGTTGCTTCCGGAAAAGGCGGCGTTGGAAAATCCACAGTTTCCGCTCTTTTGGGTGAAGCTTTTGCATTCAGTAAAAGTCCCGTTCTTTTACTGGAACTTGATTCGGGGCTTCGCAGCCTTGACGTTGCCCTCGGTGTTTCCGAACATATCGTTTTTGATATGGGAGATATAATCCGTGGTTCGTACAATATAAAAGATGCGGTTATAAACTGCCCCTTTTGCCCCAATCTTTCGCTTATTGCCGCAGCAGCAAAACCCGTTGCGGTAACTGAAGAAGTTATCAGAAAAATTTCCGCGGAACTCGGCACTTATTATGAATATATCATTCTGGATTGTCCTGCAGGAATAGGACCGGAACTTGAAGAAGCATCAAAATGCGCCGATCTCGGGCTTGTTGTTGCAACTCCGGATCCCTCTTCGATAAGAGGCGCAAGAGCTGCCGGAATTCTCATTTCCTCCTGCGGAACAAAGGAATGCAGACTTATTATAGAACGCTGCCCCACCAAGGCAAAAAAGCTTTCTCCCATAAAAAATCTTGACGAAATCATCGACGGAACCGAGCTAAGGCTTATTTCCGTAATCTGGGAAGATCCATCCACAAGAGATTCCATAGATTCCGGTGAACCGCTTGATGATACTGTACTCAATTATGAATGTTTCCGCGACCTCGCTGAAAGGATCCGCGGTAAAAATATCCCTCTCGGTTTCAAATAAAAAAGGAGGTTTTGCTTATGAATATTGCAATTATTGCACAGGACACAAAAAAAGAACTTATGGTCCAGTTCTGCATCGCTTATTGCGGAATCCTCGGCAAGCACAAACTCTGCTCCACTTCCAGAACCGGAAAACTCGTTTCCGATGCAACCGGACTTAAAATTTCCCGTTTTCTCAGCGGAAGCCACGGCGGCTGCGAACAGATTGCTTCCAGAATCGCCTGCAACGAAATCGACCTTCTCCTTTTCTTCCGCGACCCCATGAACCAGAACCCTGATTTCGATTATACAACCCTTCTTCGCCTTTGCGACGTTCACAACATTCCCGTTGCAACCAACATTGCAACTGCGGAAGCACTTATCCATGCTCTTGAACGCGGCGACCTTGATTGGCGTGAACTTGTTCACTAAAAACGGCTTAAATAAGCCATTTTCGACATTCTAATCTAAATTTAGACTATTTTTGATTATTATAATCAGAATTATATAAGAGGTATTTTTATGGCTATTCTTACTAAAGCTCCCAGAGGAACCCAGGATGTTCTTCCGGAACAGAGCGCAAAATGGCAGCACATTGAAAAAACTGCCATGAAGGTTGCCGAAGTTTTCGGCTTCAAGGAAATCCGTTTTCCGACCTTCGAACATACCGAACTTTTTGCAAGAGGCGTAGGCGATTCCACCGACGTTGTTCAGAAAGAGATGTACACCTTCCTTGATAAAGGCGAACGTTCCATAACTCTCCGCCCGGAAGGAACCGCAGGCTGCATGCGCACTCTTATCGAACACGGTCTTCTCAACGGTGCTCTTCCGGTTAAAGCAAGCTATCTTACCAGCTGCTTCCGTTATGAAAAACCCCAGGCAGGCCGTCTCCGCGAATTCCACCAGTTCGGTGCAGAACTTGTTGGCGCAGCTTCTCCCGCAGCAGATGCTGAAATGATCGCAATGGTCAGCCAGATTTTTGATCAGCTCCAGATCGAAGGCATTGAACTCGAGATCAACTCCATCGGCTGCCCTGAATGCAGAGCAAAATACAACGAGGCCCTCAAGGAATATTTCCACAGCCATGAGGAAGAACTTTGCGAAACCTGCCGCGGCAGACTTGAACGCAACCCTATGAGAATCCTCGACTGCAAGAGCCCCGTCTGCCATAAAATTGCCGAAGATGCTCCCGTAATCCTCGATTATCTCTGCGATGACTGCCAGGCACACTTTGATGAACTTAAAGAGCGCCTTGATTCCATCGGCATTGAATATAAAGTTAACCCTACCATCGTCCGCGGACTCGATTATTACACCCGCACCGTTTTTGAATTCGTAAGCACCAACATCGGTTCCCAGGGAACCGTTTGCGGCGGCGGAAGATATGATGGACTTATCGAACTTCTCGGCGGACCCAAAACCCCCAGCATCGGTTTTGCAATGGGTCTTGAAAGACTTCTTCTCCTTATGGAAAACACCGGCGTTTCCTTCCCGGAAGAAAGCACCTGCGATATTTACATCGGTTCTATGGGCACCAAAGCAAGCATCGAAGCTGCAAACCTTGTTAACTCCCTTCGTGCAGAAGGTTTTAAAGCCG
>JAZUAX010000139.1:0-4208 GCA_045638185.1 Oscillospiraceae bacterium
TTGTTATGATGATGAGCGAAGCTTTCGGAAGCACAATCGCCGAACTTATGAGAAAAGACGAACGCATCTGCGTTCTTGATGCCGACCTTGCAAAATGTAACGGAACCACCGGAATTTATAAAGAATTTCCGGAAAGAGCAATTGATGTAGGTATTGCAGAACAGAATATGGCTTCGGTTGCAGCAGGACTTTCTTCCTATGGATTTATCCCGTTTATTTCTTCTTTCACTCCTTTCGCAACAAGAAGAATCTGTGACCAGATTGCAATCTCAATTGCTTACGCAAAACAGAACGTAAAAATCGTCGGTTCCGACCCCGGTATTTCCGCGCAGCTTAATGGTGGTACTCATATGAGTATGGAAGATATCGGCGTTCTTCGTTCCATTCCTACCATGGTTATTTTTGAACCGGTAGATGCTGAACAAATGATCCAGGCTCTTCCGCAGATTGCTGATTATTACGGACCTGTTTATATTCGTATGTTCAGAAAAGAATGCCCTGCAATTTTCGGTAAAGATTATAAATTTGATCTTTTCAAAGCCGACAAAATCAAAGAAGGCAAAGATGTAACCATCTTTGCTTCCGGTATTATGGTAAAAACCTCTCTTGATGCAGCTGAAAAACTTAAAGAAGAGGGAATCGACGTTGAAGTTATCAACGTACATACCATTAAACCTATCGATGCAGAAGCAGTTATAGAATCTCTTAAAAAGACCGGATGTGCTGTTGTTGCAGAAAACCACAACATCCTCGGCGGCCTTTTCTCTGCTGTTTCCGAAGTTGCTGTACAGAACTGTCCCGCACCTATCATTCCTGTTGGTGTAAAAGACGTTTTCGGAGAAGTCGGCAAACTCGATCCTCTTGCAGAGAAATTTGAGATGACAGAAAAAGATGTTATCAATGCGGTAAAAAAAGCTGTTGCCGCAAAATAATAGAAAGGCAAATTCCAAATGAAAAAGAAATCCAAAAAACCTTTGTTTGACCCCAGATGCCCCGGTGCAAAAATGATTTTTTACGGAGCAATCCTTCTTATAATCGCCGGATGCATCAACGCATACACTTCCTGGATCCTTGTTGTCGGTGTTCTCTTCAAAATGGCACAGACAAGCGATGTTCTTGGATATACTTTCTCCCTTTGCGCACAGGTAGCCCTTGCTCTCCTTGTTGCAGTTGACGGAATTAACAACCGCAACCGCCCCAGCAAAGCAAAAGGCATTATGATCAGAGCAATCTGCGTTACCGCAATTGCAATCATCCTCATGATGCAGGGCGATACCACTGCCGGAGGCAACTCCACCGGAATTTTTGTCGCAGCATTCTCTTTTGCAGGTTCTGCACTTATGGTGCTCGGCGGATTCAGAAACGGAAAAGTACTTGGTGGAAAAAAATAATAAAAAACAAAACAAAAAAACGCAGGTCAGAGACCTTCGTTTTTTATTTTGTTTATTTCTTCATAAATTTTTTCTGAAATAGGAAGGAATTCTTCCGGTTCGATTTTAAGCACTTTGCGGTCATAACTCAAAATTCCGTTGGTTTCGTCTTCAACGTCGGAAAGCTGAGTATAAATTGCACCACAAAGACCTTTTTCAACAGCGGGAATTATATCTCGTTCATAAAGCTTCACAACAGCGGAAACAAGTTCTTCGCGGGTTTTGAATTTTTTATATCCATATTCATTATCCGGATTGAAAACATGATCCTTAGGAGCAAAAGCGTATCCGCCGAATTCGGATAGAACGAGAGGCTTTTTCATCTTTTTAGTGTTGAATTTTTTGAAATAGCAATGTTCGCTTTCAACATCGCTTTCGATTCCTTTGAACCAACCGGAACAGGAATCGATGAATCTGCTGCTATCAAGCTCTCTCATTTGGTGATAAGCTTTAATGCTTTCAAATTGTCCCCAGCCTTCGTTGAAAATTGTCCAATAGCAGATGCAAGGGTGGTTTTTAAGCTGTTCAACGGTTTTCTCCATGGAATCAAGGAAAGCTTTTCTTGTTTTGGAATCAGTATGAAGTTTCTTATCGTTTCTGCCTTTGAAACCAACAGTAGGAAGAGCTGTATCACGGAAAAAGTTGTAATCGCCGTTGTTTATCATATCCTGAAAAACAATCATTCCAAGTCGGTCGCAGTCATAATAAAACTGTTCCGGTTCTGTTTTGATGTGCTTTCTTAGGGTGTTGAACCCGAGAGATTTTGCCGCAAGAATATCCTTTTCATAGCAAGAAGGGGAAGCGGGGGTTAAAATTCCGTCGCTCCAATATCCCTGATCAAGAAGTCCATGAAAGAAATAGGGCTTTCCGTTAAGACAAAGTCTCGGAATCCCGTTGAATTCCTCTATGGAAAGTGTGCGAAGAGCAAAATAAGTTTCTATTTTATCTTCGCCAGAGGTGATTTCACATTCGTAAAGATAAGGATGTTTCGGAGACCATATTTTTGGATTTTTAAATTCGATTTTTGCCTTTCCTTCTGAAAAACTTTCTTTAATAATTTTTTTGGAGGTTTTTACGGAAATTTCACCTTCGGAAACACCTTTTATTGAAAATTCAGCAAAATCATTGCCCGTTCTGATATCAACGGAGGTTATATATTTTTGGGGAACACTTTCAATCCAGACTGTCTGCCAGATTCCGGAAACGGGAGTGTACCACATTCCACCGCGGTTTGCGCTTTGTTTCCCGTAAGGGAGGACAAAACTGCTCATCTTATCTATGACTTTTACAATGAGCACGTTTTCTTCTTTGAGCATGGAAGTTATGTCAAAGAAAAAATGATCATATCCGCCCTCGTGCTCACCGATTATTTCTCCGTTGAGCCAGATTTTTGCATATTGGTCAACAGCACCGAAATGCAGAATAACTTTTCCTATGTTGAAATTTTCAGGAAGTTTAAAAACTTTTTTATAAAAAAGATATTCTTTTTCGGGAATATTGCGGTTTATTCCGGAAAGAAGTGACTGAGGAGGGAAGGGTACAGTTATTTTTTCTCCGAAAAATCCGGGAATAACGCTGTTTACAGAAGTGCAGAAGTCCCATTCTCCGTTAAGACAGAAAAAAGAATCTCTTTTCATCTGCGGACGCGGATAGATATTCCAGGGTATTTCAGGAAGATTTTCTCCTTCAAATGTATATAAATTTTTAAAATTCTCTTTTTTCATTTTTCCTCCAAAAGGATTTCTGTTGTAATTTTTCTAATATATCAAAAACAGGAAACATTATGATTTTTTTAGTTTAAATCAATCTCCGTTTATCTTAAGTTAAATATTATCACAGTTTAAAATCAATGTAAAGTTTTGTAAAAATAAGCACATATGTTATAAAAAGATATTGATTTTTTCAACAATTAGTGATGTAATATACTAAACAGTCCGATGTCAAAAATATTTTCAGGAGATAGTATTATGAGTAACGTAAAAAATGATCCCAAATACAAAAATGCTCTTTTGCAGGCAATTCGTGCACAGCTCGAACACAGAGCTTTCTGGCTTTATCTTCTCTGTGACGAAGCGAAAAAAAGGGGACTTGACCCCAGAGATTTCGGAAGTGCGGCGGTAAAACGCTGTGGACTTTCTCAGGGAGCAGATCTTGTTAAAAAAGGAAAAACAGACAGCCTTAAAGGCTTGCGTAAAACTCTTTTTACAAAACCGGCACAGTTTGTTTTTGAAATGGATATACTTGAATCCACCGATGATAAACTTTCAATTGATTTTCACTATTGTCCGCTTGTCAAAGCATGGCAGAAGGCCGGCTGCAGCGATGAGGAAATTGCAATGCTTTGTGATATAGCAATGTGCGGTGACCACGGAATAGGCGAATGTTACGGAAGCGTTCTGGATCTTCCTAAATGTATCGCAAAAGGCGACGACGTTTGTTCTCTTCGCTATCATAAAAAAGATAAATAATCAAAAAGCCGCTTTTTGTTTTGAAAAGCGTAATAACACTTTTAAGACATATGAATCGGTGTGCTCGGATTGCTTGGCTACAAAGAGTGAGTGGAGAACAAGTCCTTGTTTAGGTCCTCCTTGCAATACACCTTGGAGTATAACGCCAAAGGTAGAAATAAACTAGAAAAGTTATTCAATTTAAAGAAAAGAGGGTAAAATGAAGAAAATATTATCCTTTATTTTAATTCTTTCGGTTTTGTTAGTGCTTTCTTTGTCGTTTGTGTCTTGCGGAGAAACCGAGGAGAGCGATGTTGAAATGCTTTACGGA
>JAZUAX010000140.1:0-29174 GCA_045638185.1 Oscillospiraceae bacterium
GACTATGCAAGATGCGTTGACATCTCCACCGGTGCAGCTCTTAAAGAAATGCTCCTTCCCGGCGCTCTCGCAGTAGTTTGCCCCATTGCTGTTGGTCTTATCCTTGGACCGGAAGCTCTCGGCGGTCTTCTCGCAGGTTCTCTCGTAGTTGGCGTTCTCATGGCAATCACCATGTCCAACGCAGGCGGCGCTTGGGATAACGCAAAGAAATACATCGAAGTTGGTCATAACGGCGGCAAAGGTTCTGAACCCCACAAAGCTGCTGTTGTCGGCGATACCGTCGGTGACCCCTTCAAAGATACTTCCGGTCCTTCCCTTAACATTCTTATTAAGCTCATGACCGTAGTAGCTGTTGTATTCCTTCCTCTTTTCCTTTAATATGCAAATAATTAAAGCTCCGCT
This sequence comes from Oscillospiraceae bacterium, assembly GCA_045638185.1. Taxonomy (GTDB): domain Bacteria; phylum Bacillota; class Clostridia; order Oscillospirales; family Ruminococcaceae; genus UMGS1668. Next base: position 403 of record JAZUAX010000140.1, read on the forward strand.
TCGGCGGAGCTTTTTTTATGTAAAAAATTCCTGTGTTTTTTTGTTGGATATGCTAATGATATTTTAACGAGTTTTGTTAGGAAATTTAACAATTATATGTTATACTGTATTTAACAAAATACCTTTTGGAAAGGATATGCTCTATGTCTCAGGAATTTGCTAATGAACGCGAACTTGAAAAAGAGTTTGAACAGATTTTTGAAAACGAAGAAGCACATTATCTGATTGCAAAACGCGCACATGAATATGCAAAACTTATGGCATATTACAGATGTGCAATTATGGAAGTCGAAACAAAGTTCAAAGTACTTAACGAAGAATTTTCTCTCCGTTTTGATCGCAACCCCATTGAAAACGTAAAAAGCCGTCTTAAAAGGCCTATCAGCATCCGCAATAAGCTTAAAAAATATGGCTATCCTCTTACAATGCAAAACATTGAGGAACAGCTTCATGACGTCGCGGGAATCCGCGTTGTGTGCTCGTTCCCAAGTGACGTTTACACCATTGCAGAAGCCTTTTTAAGCCAAGATGATGTTACCCTTATCCGTATGAAGGACTACATAAAAAATCCAAAACCGAGCGGTTATCGAAGCCTTCATCTTATAATTGAAATCCCAATTTTCCTTGCAAAAGAAAAGCGCATGATGAAGGTTGAAATTCAGCTCCGCACAATTGCAATGGATTGTTGGGCAAGCCTTGAACATCAGATCCATTATAAAAAGAATTTTGAATTTACTGATGGAATGGCTGCAGAACTTGCTCTTTGTGCTGATCTCGGTGCAGAGCTTGACGAAAGAATGGAAAAACTCCGAAAAATAGTCAGACCTATTCCTGAAAAAATTGATACCATAAATATTATATAAAAAAATCCCGTCCTAAAGGACGGGATTTTTGTTTTTTGAAATCAATCGCAGATTTTGGAGGAGCTGGAAGTTCCGATTCTGGAAGCACCTGCTTCTATCATTGCACATGCAGCTTCATAAGATTTAACGCCGCCGGAAGCTTTAACTCCCATTTCGGGACCAACAGTTTCACGCATAAGGCGAATATCTTCGACAGTTGCGCCACCGGTAGAGAAACCAGTGGAAGTTTTTACGAATTCTGCACCTGCGCGTTTTGCTGCAAGGCATGCTTCAACTTTTTCTTCATTGGTAAGAAGGCAGGTTTCGATGATAACCTTGAGAATTGCTTTTCCGTTGCAAGCACTGTGGACGGTTGCGATATCCTCCTCAACAGAGCGCCAGTCGCCTTCTTTTGCAGAAGTAAGATCAATTACCATGTCGATTTCTTCGGCACCGTCTTCGATTGCGCATGCTGCTTCATAAGCTTTTGCAGCAGAAGCCATTGCTCCGAGAGGAAAACCAACAACAGAGCAGGTTTTAATTCCGGAACCTTTGAGTTCCTTATGTACAAAATCAACATTTACGGAGTTTACGCAAACTGCAGCAACTCCGTATTTTTTTGCTTCATCACAAACAGCCTGAAGCTGTTCATAAGTTGCATCTGCTTTAAGAAGAGTGTGGTCAAGATATTTAGCGATAGCCTGTTTATCCATTGTTTTTTCCTCCTTTTATAAAAATCAGCCGCAACCGCCGCAGGAACCGCAGTCGCCGGAGCATCCGCCCTGTTCAGGTCTTTCGATAGTATCGGGATCATCACCGGTTGCAGACATCTGAATGATATGAAGAACATATTCAAACATTTCGTTAAATTCGTCCTGAGCATCGTTGTATGCAACAAGTTTTTCATGGTTGGTTGCAACTTCATAAAGTTCGTGAACAACTTTATCAAGTACTTCAATTTTTTTGTCATCACGTTCGGGTTTGGTAATTTCCTGGGTGAGCTCATATCTCTTCATATTGAACTCTGCAATTTTTTCCTGGAGTTCATCGTCTTCCTCAACCGCTCTCTGAGCATTGGTAAGTGCGATATAGCTTTCCTCCTGCTGAATTTTTTTGCCGAGTTCTCTTGCCATTTCGATAACAGTCATTTATTTATTCCTCCGTTTTAATAATTTCTCCATCAAGTGCCCAACCAAGGGACTCTTTTAAATACACTTTTGCGAAGCCCTTCTGGACATCGTTTCTCGGGGCACGAACAACAAGGTTTTCATAGCTTCTGCCGCTGATATAGCCTTCACCGACATCAACTTCATCATCGAAAAGAACCGTAGTGGTTTTACCAACAAAGGAAGCATTAACTTCATGGCTGATTTCCGTCTGAAGATCAAGAAGTCTCTGAAATCTGTTGGAAGAAACTTCATGCGGAACCTGATCTTCCATAACAGCTGCTTTTGTTCCTTCGCGTTTGGAGTAAATAAAACTATATGTCATACTCCATTTTGCTTTTTTGGAAAGTTCCATGGTAGCTTCAAAATCTTCTTCAGTTTCTCCGGGAAAACCGACAATAATATCGCTTGTAATAGTAACGTCCGGAACGATTTCCCTTGCCATATCAACAAGTTCCATATAATGTTCCGCAGTGTATCTTCTGTTCATTCTTCGAAGAACATCATTGGAACCGCTTTGAACCGGAAGATGGATATAATTACAAACCTTTTCACAGTCACGAATTGCTTCGAGAAGCTCACGGGTACAGTCTTTTGGATGGGAAGTCATGAATTTTATTCTGAAATCTCCGGGAATCGCGTTAACTTCGCGAAGAAGCTCTGCAAAGGTTATTCCCTTTACAAGACCTTTTCCGTAGGAGTTTACATTCTGGCCAAGCAAAGTTATCTCTTTATAACCTGCTGCAACAATTTCTCTTGCTTCAGCAAGAATATTTTCCGGAAGTCTGCTTTTCTCTCTTCCTCGAACAAGGGGCACTACACAGTATGTGCAGAAATTATCACATCCATGCATTATAGGAAGATTTGCTTTCATATCGTCATCGCGGTGTATCGGAAGATATTCGGCCATACATCCTTCGCCTTCTCCGATATCGAACTGTCGCTTTTTAGCTGTAATATGTTTATATGCAAGTTCCGGAAGTCTGGGAGCTGCATGAGTTCCGAAAACGATATCCACAAAAGGATAACTCTGGCGGAACTTTTTTGCTATATGTTCCTGCTGGACCATACATCCGCAAACAGCAATTATCATATCCGGATTTTCCTCATGGGCTTTCTTCAGAATTCCCACGTTTCCGAAAACGCGCTTTTCTGCATTTTCTCTTATTGCACATGTATTGAAAATAACAAATTCAGCGCCTTCTGAGGAATCGGTTATTGTATATCCCATTTGTTCGAGAAGACCTTCAAGCTTTTCTCCGTCGGAAAAGTTCTGTTGGCAGCCATATGTATGAACATAAGCAAGGTGCTCGCCTTTTCTTTTTGAAAGAATCTCGCGCACTTTTTCGATATAATTTATTTCGGGCATTGAAACTTCCTTTCTGCCTTTAAAAAATATAAATATTCCTTAACTTTATTATTTTATCACGAAGGTAAAAATTTATCAATAGTATAGAATGCGAATATGTTTAGCAAAACATTTTTGCGGCAATAATATTTTCGCAACAAAATTACGGAGTGATAAAAATGACCGTTAAACGAGGAGATATTTACTACGCCGACCTTAGTCCTGTAGTTGGTTCAGAACAAGGCGGAATACGCCCGGTACTTATTGTTCAGAATGATGTTGGCAACAAGTTCAGTCCAACTGTTATTGCCGCCGCAATAACAAGTCAAAAAGATAAAACCAAACTTCCAACCCATATTTCTGTTTCTTCGCAGAATTGCGGACTTGCAAAGGATTCCATCGTTCTTCTCGAACAGATACGTACCATTGACAAACAGCGCCTTAAAGAACACATGGGACATCTTGATGAAGGCGCAATGAATAAAATTGATGAAGCCCTTTCCATAAGCTTCGGGTTATAAAAACACACAAAAAAAGCGGAAGGTTTTGCCTTCCGCTTTTTTTATTCATAAAGTTTATAAAGTTCGTTTGCTCTTTTTCTGATAGTTTCTTTTACACTTTCCGGAGAAAGTACTTTCAAATCTTCTGCAGAAAACTGCATAAGCCAGCGGATAAGTCCTTCCCCTTCTGCAGCATAAACTTCAGTTCTGAAGCGGTTTTCTCCCATAGGGATCGATCTTATCTCTTCACCGAATTCGCTGTGAACATCTTTTGAAATTTTTTCGCTGCATTCCAGTGAAAGTCTGATCGCTTCTCCACCATACATATTTACGCTTTTACGGATGTAATCTCCAATTGAAAAACTCCCGCAAAGTTCTTCAATTTCATTTCTCGGACGTATCGGAGTTCTTGTTATCTCAACATTTGTCATCATTTCCACGTGGAAATGGATAAGATGGTCATGGCTTTTGCTGTTTCCGATAAGAAAATAACTGTCATTATCCCAGCAAAGATAATATGGCGAAATCTCATAAACATGTCCATCGCGTTTAAGCTGCATTTTTCCATCTGCCGCAAACTCAAAATATTGGAAAGTAATGCGTTTTCCGGTTTTAATCGCAGTTATTACTCTGTCGATATTAAAACGTACTTTTTTATTTTTGGATTTTATCTTTTCATCAATAAAAGTATGTTCTTTGATAATTTCTTCTCCTGTGGGGCTTGCAAGCTCACAGAGCTTATCAACAATAGAAACGGAATCATCATAGGTGATAAATTTTGCACCTGAAACCGCATCAGCAATTATTTTAAGTTCATAATCCTCAAAAAGCTGATCGGTCATATAATAACCACGCTTAAGTTCATCACAAAGGATAATCGAATACCCTGCTTCTCTCAGCGCGGCAATATCCCTTGCTACTGATTTTCGTTCAGCAGATACTCCTTTTTCTGCAAGATATGCGATAAGATCATTCGTATTAACAGGGTGCTGTTCATCTGTTTTACGAAGTCTTTCAAGAATAAAAAGAAGCTTTTCCTTCGTCTTTCCTTCCATTGTTAAAGCACTCCCTTCAATTTACAAATATATTATATCACATATCTTGAGACAAAATTGCACCAACAGAATCTTTTTTCTTCCAGTTTTGAATTTTTTCAATGATCCAACCGGAAAGAAGAACCGTTACGAGTGAATAAGCAATCTGTCGGAAAGGAATATAAGTAAGCGAAAGAAGCAAAACCGTCATATCCGTAAACAGATATGCCTGTGATATTTTAATTTTAAGTTTTTTGGAAATTACCAAAGCGAGAGCATCATCGCCCGCACATGCTCCTCCCTGCCTTACAACAATTCCCGCACCTATTCCCACAAAAACAGCTCCTGCTATTGCCGCAGCAAGCGGAAAAGAATCCAAATCCGGCAAAACTGGCGGAAATTGTTCAAGAACGGCATAAAATGCCGCATACCCCATTGTTCCAACAAAAGATTTTATTATAAATTCTTTTCCAAGAAAAACCACACCCATAAGATAGCAGGCACCGTCAAGAAAAGGAGCCGTTACCGCAGGCGAAAGATTGAACCAGTTAAATAAAAGGAGCTCTATCCCCCAGATTCCGCCTTCCGTAATAATCGTTCTTGAATGTATGTTGTACATACCGAACGCAAGGATAAATGCTCCTACGAGGATATAAAGCAAATAGAAATATCTTTTTATCAAAGTTTTCAATTCTTTCCGCCTTTCAGTTAAATCCGCGGAAACCTTTACCGATGATTTCACTGCTGTTGGTGATCATCATAAATGCGGTAGGTTCAATATCTTTTATAAAACGGCGAAGACGAACTGCCTGGCTTCTTTTAAGGACAACAAGAACGATGTTTTTTTCGGTATGGGAATAAGCACCCTCCGCTTTGTAGATCGTTGCACTTCTGTGAAGTTCGTTATGAATAAAGTCACAGATAGGCTTCGGGTTTGTTGTGATGATAGTGAAATATTTGCAAAGATTCATGTTTTCGATTGCGCCGTCCATGATAAGAGTCTTTGCAAAAAGGCCGGTGAGAGAATAAAGACCTGTTGCAAAATCGAAAATGAGGAACGCACTTAAAGTGATCAAAAGGTCGACCACAAAAATTGCGGTTCCGATTTCCATGGTAGTGTATTTTTTAAGAAGCATTGCAACAATATCGGTACCTCCGCTGGAAGCATCCATATTAAACAAAATTGCAGAAGCAACCGCAGGAAGTGCAACCGCGAAAAGAAGCTCGATAACCGGCTCATCCGTAAGGGGTTTTGTTATCGGGTGTATCATATCGAGCACCGAAAGACCAACCGTTGAAAGAATAGTTACGTAGAGGGTTTTTCCGGCAAACACTTTTCCAAGCGACATAAAACCGACAACAAGAAGGGCAGCGTTCATTACAAGGTTAAGAGTACTTGCGGGAATTTCAATAATTTTGCTGAGCAAAATGGAAAGACCGTTTACACCGCCGAATGCAAAATTGTTCGGATATTTAAAAAGCCAGGTACTGACGATAATGAGAAGTGATGCAATTGTAAGAAGTCCGTATTCTTTAATAAATTTAACAGCAGGTTTGTCTGTATTCATATTTATCTCCTTCGCGGTCATATGACCTGGAAAATATAGAATTTAAGGTAATCCGTTTCCGGAACATTCCAAAGAATCGGATGATCGGGTGATTGCTGTCTTGCCTCGATCTGGCGAAGTTCAACTCCTGCATCTTTTGCTGCGGAATGGAGCATTTTTACAAAAAGCTCGTCCGGCATAAAATGAGAACAGGAAGCCGTAGCAAAATATCCTCCTCTGGGAAGAAGCTTCATTGCGCGGAAGTTTATATCTTTATATCCTTTAAACGCACTGTCAACTGTTTTTCTGGATTTTGTAAAAGCAGGCGGATCAAGAATAATAAAATCAAATTTTTCTGCTTTGTTGTCAAGGTTTGTAAGTAAATCGAAAACGTCAGCAACACGAAACTCCATGGTGCCGCTGAGACCGTTCTGTTCGGCGTTGCGTTTTGCCATTTCAATTGCGGATTCGGATATATCAACAGCGCAAACGTGGCTTGCGCCGCCTTTTGCCGCATTAAGAGCAAAGGAACCGGTGTGGGTAAAACAATCCAGAACCCTTTTCCCTTTTGCGATTTTGGAAACAGCAAGACGGTTGTATTTCTGGTCAAGGAAAAAGCCGGTTTTTTGTCCGTTTTCAAAATCAACGCTGTATTTTATTCCGTTTTCGATAATTTCAGTCTCGGTTGAATCCGGGACCGGAACACCGGGAATTAAAAACCAGCCCTTGTTTTCTTCCATTCCTTCCAGCTTACGGATTGCAACGTCGTTGCGTTCGTAAATTCCGCGAACAACCTGTCCGTCTTCAGAAAGCACTTCATAAAGAAGCGGAAAAACAATATTTTTAATTTTTTCCATTCCTACAGAAAGACACTGTGTTACAAGAATATCGCCGAATTTGTCGACCGTAAGACCCGGAAACTGATCTGCTTCGCCAAAAATAAGGCGGCAGCAGCCGATATCTTCTCCCATAACGGTTTTGCGGTAATCCCAGGCATATTTTACTCTTCTTTTCCAGAATTCGCGGTCAAACTTATCGTTTGCATTTTTGGAAACAAGACGGATTCTTATTTTGCTTTCGGTACTGATAAAACCTGTTCCGATATATTTCCCTTTTTCAGAAACTGCATCAACAAGCGAACCGTTTTCGTAATCGCCCTCTACAGAAAGCACTTCTGCATCATAAATCCAGGGATGTCCTCCCCCGACCCAGTTTTCACCTTTTTTTGTGATTATTGCTTTGGGATAATTTCTTTCTGTCTTCATAAAAATCCTCTCAATATATAAGGTCTTCCGGCTGGAATTCCATAAATTCAAATTGTTCTTCACCGCAAAAAGCTGTCGTGAGCACTGCGCCATTTATATCTGAACAAAAAAGCCTGATTTTCTTTCCGCATATTTCATGTTCATCTGAAAGCGGAAGCACGGAAAAATTTTTCGGAGCATATGAAAAACCTGTTCCCAAAAATTTGAGCACGGCTTCTTTCGCCGTCCAAAGTCGAAGAAAATTTTCTTCACTTAATCCGACAAATTTTTGTTCTTCTTCTGTAAAGCAGCGTTTGCAAAGTTTTTCGTTCGGACCTTCATGCATTTCTATATCTATTCCAATCTCATTTTCTGAAACTGCAAGAACGGAATATCTTCTGCTGTGTGAAATACTGAAAAAAGGTCCCTGCTCGAGATATGGTTTATTATGTTCTCCGTATCTTACCATGCCATCTTCCGTTACTCCAAGAACTTTTTTCATCATAAGTCCGGCTGTTGCTGAAAGAAGTGCGTCATTTTTGTTGTAAAGTCTTTCAGCTTTACTCTTTCTTTTGTCGGATAAACATGCCACACATTCTTCTAAAAGGTGCTCAAAATTATTCATATCGCAGTAATAAATACGAACCAAACAATGCACCTCTGTTCTTTACAATATCTTATAATCTGTTATAATTATAATAGTTCAATTTATTTTAGCACAATCTGCTGTATTTTCAAGTATTATTTGAAAGAAGGACGTAAATACGGATAAAATCAACAAAATTGTTCTTTGTTCCATCGCATCAAAATATGTACATTCGCCGCTTGCACCGTGGTGTCTTGCTGCAGGAATAAGAGAATATTGTCACAAAACTCACACATATAAAGTAGTTGAAGGCACAATAAACGAACCTGTTGAAAATATTTTTGACAGGATTTTTCTCGAAGCTCCCGATATAATAGGGCTTTCCTGTTATATTTGGAATATAAATTCTGTTATAACTCTCGGAAAAATGCTCCGTGAAGCATTACCCAACACGATAATTGTTCTCGGCGGACCCGAAGTTTCTTATAACTCAAAAGAAGTGCTCAAAAACTACGGATGGTGTGATTTTATAATCTCCGGTGAAGGTGAATACCCATTTGCTGCTCTTTGTGACGCAGTTAAAATCGGTGAAAGCTTCCATATTCCCGGCCTTTGCTTCAGAAACGGCGATGAAATTATTATAAATGAACCTTATATTGCCGAAGGCGAACCGCCTTCCCCCTATTGTGATGATTATTTTAAAAATCTTCATGGAAGAATAGCTTATCTCGAAACAAGCCGAGGATGTCCATATTCCTGCGCTTTCTGCCTTTCCGGAAGATGTGGCGGAGTTCGCTTTTTTAATATTGAAAGAGCAAAAAAAGAGATGCTTTTGCTTGCAAAAAGCGGCACCCAGACCGTTAAACTTGTTGACAGAACATTTAACGCCAACAAAGCAAGAGCAAAGGAACTATGGAAATTTGTTATTTATGAGCACGGAAAAGGAATTCCTGAAAACGTTTGTTTCCATTTTGAAATTGCAGGCGATATTCTTGCTGAAGAATCCATAAAAATCCTTAATTCCGCACCGAAAGGTTCTATCCAGCTGGAAATCGGAATGCAGAGTTTCAACGAAAAAACACTTGCATACATCAACCGAAAAACAAATACCGCAAAACTTATCGAAAACATCAAAAATCTCCTCGCTCCCGGAAATCTTCATATTCATATAGACCTTATTGCCGGTCTTCCTTTTGAAGATCTGGAAAGCTTTGAGCACAGTTTTAATATTGGATACAATCTCCGCTCAAACATGCTTCAGCTTGGTTTCTTAAAGCTTCTCCATGGAGCAGAAATGAGAGAAAATTCACAAAAATATCCATGTACATTTTCAAAAGAACCTCCTTATGAAGTAATTTCCACCCAATGGATGGACGAAAACGACCTGGCTATTCTTCATAAGGTCGAAGATGCTCTTGAAAGACTTTGTAACAGCGGAAGGTTTATTGAAACTGTTGACTATATTATTGAAAAAACAGCTCTTTCGCCTTTTGAGTTTTTTAAAAAATTCGGAACCTATGCCGCAGAACATTCAAAACCTCTTGTTTCCCTCGATGATTATACGGAAATGGCATATATATATCTTTCCTCGCTGGAATGTGTTGATCCTTCAGTGCTCAAAGATAAAATGATCTGTGACAGACTGTGCTCAAATTCTTCCGGTAAACTTCCGGATGTGCTTAAAGTTAAAAATCCGGATATCAAAAAAATCCGACTTTTTATAGAATCCCAGGAAGGAAACCAAAGAAAAGCCGGAATAAAACGTGGCTTTGCACTTTTGGAAAGTGAAAAAGCTGCTGTTTTTGCTGATTATGAAAACAAAGATCCTGTTACAGGAAAATACATGCTCAAAAAAATTTATTATTGAAAGAGTGGTTTAATGGAACTCAATGATGTTTTATTAAAAAGAAGAAGCGTAAGAAAGTTTACTGAAGAATCCGTTTCCGATGATGACATAGAAAAGCTTCTTCATGCCGGAATGAGCGGACCTTCCGCCTGTAACAAAACTCCGTGGGAATTTTTTGTGATTACAAATCCTGAAGTTCTTGAAAAGCTTCGAAAAGCCGCTCGATTTTCCAAGATAACCGCACCTCTTTCAATTGTGGTATGCGGAAATCTTTCAAAAACTCTTCCACTCAGTTTTTCATCTTTCTGGATTCAGGATTGCAGCGCCGCAACAGAAAATATTCTCCTTGAAGCAATAAATCTCGGACTAGGCGCAGTATGGTGCGGAGTTCATCCAATGAAAACAGCAGAAAAAAATGTACGCGAAGCACTTTCCCTTCCCGAAAAATTTGTTCCGCTGAACATTATCCACATCGGTCATCCTGCGGAAGAGCCTTCTCCAAGAGACCAATTCAGCGAAAAAAAAGTTCATTATATAAAATGAAAAAAGCAGCCTTACCGGCTGCTTTTTTATTATTTAAAAATCAGAAACCACCGCTTTTATGAGAAAATCCTCCGCCGTTAATTGTTGTTCCTCCGCTGTTATTGCTCTCCTTCGGAGGATTGTAAACTCTGCGGATATCTCTGTGGCTGAATCTGTCATATTGTCTCGTAAGATGGAGTTCTTTTTGATAATCGTGCGCCTCGGTTGCAATTCTTGCCGTCTTCATCTGTGCCCTAAGAATCAGGCAGATAACAAGCGCTATAATGCAAGAAACAAGAATTGCTATGAGAACTCCAAAAATGTTTTCTCCAAAAGAATCACCTTCAGAATCAACATCAAAAGGTTTTCCATTTGCAGCCATTTCCAAGAATTCATCACAAGTATCGAGATAATCGCTGAATCCCCAATACCAGTAGTCATCGGCAAAATCGTCAAGGAATCTCTCGGCCATTACGTCTTTTCCGTAATCGGTGAATACAGTATTTCCGTAACCGTGCGCCATGATGTCATATTGTCTTTCTTCCATAGCAAGAGTAAGGATGACTAAATCCTCACTTGCTCCGTAATATTCCTGAAGCTCCGCAAAAAGAAGTTCATTCAGCTCCCATGCTTCATATCCGTCAAGGCTCGGAAATGTTATTGCATAAACTTCGCAGCCATATGTTTCTGTTATTTCTTTTGCCTTTGCTTCAAGTTCTTCGATCTCATCATATGTAAGGACTCCCGCTTCATCAAAAACAAATCTCTGTTCTTCCGCATAAACGCATACGCTTAATCCAAATACGAGAATAATCGAAAAAATAACAGATATTACTTTCTTAATCACGATAACAGCCTCCTCTCACAAAAGAATCCAGATGAGACTGGATATAATTGCAAGGGGTGCTGCAATTGCTGCAAAAAGCCCCCAAAATTTGCCTTTATCCACCGGCAGATCACCGATGAGTTTTCCGGTCTGACCGTTCATTGCAAAAAGGAAGTTTTCGCCTTTATATTTTGTGCTCAGCATCCATACCGGCATCAAAGCATATTTAACGCCTTTGTTTTCAAAATTGAAATTTTCCGAAAGGGTCGTTACCATCGAATATCCCCTTACAGTATTCCTCATTTCCGATTTGATGCTGTTTTTGGCTCTTTCGGAAATTCTTCCCATGCTTTCTTCCTGGCTTACGTCATATCTATCTGCAAGGAAACCCGGAAGATATGCTGTGGAGAACGGTTTCAGTTCACGGTAATCGAAAGGCTCCACCGCATCCATATGTGCATCCGGCATTTTTGTGGAAGCATCCACCGGAATCATTTCAAAGCCAAGATTTCCGGCACGTTCAACATTGTAATAGATGGTTTCTGTTACATCATAATCGCCTTCGCGCCAGCTTCTTATGTTTGCACCTTTATACAATGCGCTGCCTTCTGTTTCGCAGTCACAGAGCCAGAAAGGAACATAAACTCCTTTGATTTCTTCAATGTGGTTATGTTCTTTAAATGCCTTAGGAAGGAAAACTTTACCTTTGTAATAATTTTCAAGCGCGGCAACTGCCTGTTCCTTGTTCAGTTTGAACGGAATAACCAGATCAGGTTTAAGTCCTCCGGTAAACTGACCCGGAATAACGGTCGGATTTCCGCAATAGGGACAGCTTGTTGCGGCAGTTGTGGAATCGCAGATCAGTTCCGCTCCGCAGGAAGGACAGCCATAGGTTTTCATTCCTTTTGCCTCTTCTTCGCTCCATTCCATTCCCATGGATTCAAACTCAGCTTTTTCTTTCTCTTTTTTCACTTCGTTTGTTTCAAAACCCGCCTCTGCTTTTGCAACATCTTCCGCATAGAGCTTTTCAATTTCTTCCACGCTGAATTTGCTTCCGCAGTAATCGCATTCAAGCATTCCGCTTGCTCCTACATAATGCAGCGGTCCCGTGCATGCCGGACATTTATGGTTGGTGATTTCTATTGCCATCTCTTCGCCTCCCATTATTTTCTATAAATATATAATACACCTTTTATACTGATTATTTCAATATCATAACAAAAAAGTGTCCGCAACGCGGACACTTTTCATCAGTGATAAATACCTGTCATTGCTTCAAGAACTTCGTACTGTTCTTCGTCAAGACCTTTTTTCATATTGAGAGCTTCGACGATATCTATATCCTCGAATCTTCCGTTATTGGAGCGGATTACACGGTTGGTTTTTCCTTCCAGAAGAACTTTTACTGCTTCATATCCCATGGATGCAGCAGTAACTCTGTCACGGGCCGTAGGGCTTCCGCCACGCTGGATATGACCAAGAATTGTTACTCTGGTATCAAGAGCAAGTTCTTCCGCAATACGTTCACCCATTTTTGTTGCTTTTCCGACTCCTTCGGCCATAATTATCATAAAATGAGTTTTTCCGCCAAGTCTTGCTTTTCTGATGTTCTCAACTATATCATTCTCAAAATCGAACTCTTTTTCAGGTACAAGAACAGCAGTTGCAGAAGTTGCAAGTCCTACATAAAGAGCGAGATGACCTGCTCTGTGTCCCATAACTTCAACAACAGAACAGCGATCGTGGGACTGCATGGTATCACGAAGACGGTCGATCGCCTCAACTGCAGTGTTTGCTGCAGTATCATAACCAAGGCAATAGTCGGTACAGCTGATATCGTTATCGATTGTTGCGGGAATACCTACAACGGAAACTCCGTGTTTGGAAAGGGCATAAAGTCCACGGAAAGTTCCGTCGCCGCCTACAGCAACGATTCCGTCGAGTCCGAACTGTTTGCAGGTTGCTGCAGCTTTGTTCTGACCGATTTCGGTCATGAATTCTTCACTTCTTGCGGTATAAAGCATTGTACCGCCTTTGTTGATTATTCTGGAAACACTGTCGGAATCAAGGCGGATTATATCTCCGTTGATAAGGCCATTATATCCTCTTCTGATACCTACACATTCAATACCTCTGCTTGCGGCGGTACGTACTACAGAACGGATTACTGCGTTCATACCCGGTGCATCACCGCCGGAAGTGAGAATACCAATTCTTTTTACACGTTTATCCATATATTAAAAAACACTCCTGTCAGAATTTCGCTATTATATATAATAACTGAAATTTGTCAATATGTAAACTGGCAATTTGGCAGAAATAAAAACCCGCGGTATTCCGCGGGTTTTTACATTAGTTACAAAATATCGATGTGTTTTTAGTAGATTTTGCTCGGATTATAAAATTAAAAATAAATGAGATGAATTTTACATTCATTTCTTTCTGAATTCGCTCATAAATATGGGCATCATGCGTTTTGAATATTCGCGTAAAGCGTATTCGCCGTTGCAGATACACCAATCATAAAGAAGTGCTCGTTCGCAAAGCGCATAGGCTTTCACAATTTCGCCCGTGGTAACGTCATCACGGAGTTCCCCTTTCTCCTGTCCTTTTTTAATCGTAAGACGGAGAAGTTTATAATAAGTTCTGTTTCTATCCAGAAGATGCTTTTCACTTTTTGTTATAAGCTGAGAAGAATAAAGTCTTGCCAGAAGATCTATTGAAATCCTGTTTTCTATCATTCCGAAAAGCTGTTCGTTATAATACATAAGTTTTTCGAAAGAACCCATTTCAGGATCTATTTCCGGTTCTATCTCCTCATACTTTTCATCAAAAAGATAGGAAAGTGAGCTGAGAAGAGAATCTTTTCCCGCAAAATAATGATAGAAAGAACCCTTTGACGTGCCCGATTCTTCAATTATATCTTCAACGGTTGTATCATCATAACCCTGTTCATAAAAAAGGCGCCATGCCGCATCTACAATTTTGCTTTTTGTGTTTCTTGAATTTTTCTTCGGCATTTTATAATCAGCTCCTTTCGTTTAAATTATTTTATCACAAACCGCCTGAATTCTCAATATCGTTTTTGGTATAAAAACAACTGTATTTTACAGAAAAACTTTAAAACCGTTGTAATAGTGTATAAATATTCTTAACTTTTTCGGTATTTCCTACAAAAATGGTATATTATGCTTGAAATTGAAATAGAAAGTTATTATTATAAAGGCAATTATTATTTTTTCGGAGGTGTAAAAAAAGCTTATGGAAAGATTATTTAATTTTTCAGCAGGCCCGGCAGCTCTTCCGCTCTCTGTTCTTGAACAGGCACAGCGCGATCTGGTTTGTTATCCCGGTGCAGGCTGCAGTGTTATGGAAATGAGCCATCGATCTCGACCCTACGAAGAAATTATTGAAGAAACCGAAGCAACCCTTCGCCGCATTATGAACATTCCCGATGATTACGCTGTTGTTTTCTGTCAGGGCGGTGCAACAATGCAGTTTTCAATGGCTGCAATGAACTTTGCGCGTCAAGGACAAAAAGCAGCACATGCAGTTAACGGCGTTTTCTCAAAAAAAGCTTTTGAAGAAGCTTCACGATGGTGCGACGCTTATAAAATTGTTGATACGAAAACCAGCGTTCCGGAAATTACAAACGACATGATCCTTCCCGGAACCGCATATCTTCATATAACCGGAAACAACACCACCAGCGGAACAATGTATCGCAAACTTCCCGAACACGGAGATACTCCTCTTATCGGCGACTGGACTTCCGGCATACTCGGAACAGAAATCGACGTAAGAGATTATTCTCTTGTTTATGCAGGCGCACAGAAAAACATGGGTCCTGCAGGAGTTGCTGTTGCAATTTTCAAACGCGGAAGTATTCTTCCCGATATTGATCCCATTGTTCCCTCTATCCTCCGTTACGAAACCATGGATAAAACCGATTCCATGCTCAACACTCCGCCAACTTTTGCAATTTATATGTGCGGACTTGTTTATAAATGGGTTGAGGAACAGGGCGGTGTTTCCGAACTTGAAAAACTCAATACTAAAAAATCTCAGATTCTTTATGATGTTATTGACAGTTCAAAACTTTATAAAGGAATTGCCGATAAAGACTGCCGTTCCATTATGAACGTAACATTTACCCTTCCCGATGACGAAACCACAAATGCATTCCTCAACATGGCAAAAAACCGCGGAATGATAAGCCTTGCGGGTTACCGTTCTGTCGGCGGAATCAGAGCTTCCATTTATAATGGTATGCCAATTGAAGGTGTTGAATGTCTTGCACAATGCATGATTGATTTTGAAAAAGGATACAGGGAATAATCTTTTTTAAGGAGATAATTCTATGTTTACTATCAATACTTATAATAAAATCGGCCAGGCAGGCCTTAATATGTATAATAAAGATAAATATGTCATTACCGATGTTCTTGATCAGCCGGATGCAATCATGGTACACTCCGCTCCTCTTCACAATGTGGACATGGGCAAAAACCTCAAAGCTATTGTCCGTGTAGGTGCCGGTGTCAACACAATTCCTGTTGAGCGCCTTACTGAAGAAGGTGTTGTTGTTTTCAACACTCCCGGTGGAAATGCAAACGCAGTTAAAGAACTCACCATTGCCGCAATCGTTATGATTTCCAGAAATGTCGAAGCCGCTGCTGCCTGGGTCAAAGGTCTTAACACCACTGAACCCGGAAAAGAAGTTGAAAAAGGAAAGGAAGCTTTCCGTGGACCTGAAATCATGGGCAAAAAAATCGGTATAATCGGTGTTGGCTCAATTGGTTCCAGAATGGCAAAAGCCTGCAGCGACCTTGGAATGGAAGTTTTGGGTTATGACCCTTATCTCCTTCCCGCACGCAAAAAAGAACTTCGCGCATATCTCAATTTCACCAATGACGTTGATGAAATTTATAAAACCTGCGATTATATCACCATTCACGTTCCGCTTACAGATGAAACCAAGGATTATATCGGTAAAGCACAGTTTGATATGATGAAACCCGGCGTTTATCTCATCAACTATGCCCGCGGTCCCGTAATCAACAACGAATCCGTTGTTGAAGCACTCAAGAGCGGAAAAGTCAAAGCATATGCCACTGACTTCCCTACTGCTGAACAGCTTGAACTCAAAAACGTTTTTGCAACTCCTCATCTTGGAGCGGGCACTCCCGAAGCAGATGAAAACTGCGCAAAAATGGCAGCAAAGCAGATTATGGATTATCTTGAAAACGGAAACATTGTAAACTCCGTTAACCTTCCGGCTGTTTCCTTCCCGAGAGCCGCAGGTGCAAGAATCACCCTTATCAACCACAATAAACCCGGTATGCTTGGAACAATCACCGAAAAAGTTGCTGCTGCAGGTCTCAATATTGAAAACCTTGTTAACAAATCCCGTGACAGTGTTGCATATACCATTCTCGATTTTGACGAAGATGTTACCGATGAGCTTGTTGAACAGCTTAAAGGAATTGACGGCGTTCTTCGTGTTCGTGTTCTTTGATATTTTAAAATTTTGGCGGAACTTCGGTTCCGCCTTGTTTTTTCAGGAGGTTCAATATGGACTATTTGGAAAAATTTGAAAAACTCGGCGTTAAAATCCCAAACATTCTTCTTCCAAAAGCAGGAACTGATTATTCAAAATATGCCGTCCTTGCCTGCGATCAATATGCTGCTCAACCTGAATATTGGGATAATGTTCGTACATATGTTGGTGAATCCGCTTCAACTCTGCATATGACTCTTCCGGAAGCCTGGCTTATTTCCGGAGACAAAGATTATAAGAAACGTGCTGACGCAATGGAGAAATATCTCTCTGACGGAACTCTCGAAGAAATCGGCGAAGGTTTCATTTTTACGGAAAGAGATACCCCTGACGGCACCAGATTCGGTCTTGTTGCGGCTTTTGATCTTGAACAATATGATTATAACCCCGGTTCCGATAAGCTGATCAAAGTCACAGAGCGCACCGATATAGCAAGGGTTGCTCCAAGAGTTGAAATCCGAAAACAAGCCCCTCTGGAGCTTCCTCATGTCCTCATGCTTATCGTTGATAAACAGGACAAATTTATGAGTATGCTAAGAAAAGAATGTTCTTCACTTCCTAAAATCTATGATTTTGATCTTATGGAAGGCGGAGGACATATTAAAGGTACAAAAATCGAAAACGCAGAACTTTATCAGAAGATTGCAGATGTTCTCGATGAACTTTTCATAGAAAACGGAAAAACTTTTTCCTTTGCAATGGGTGACGGAAACCATTCCTTTGCAACGGCTAAATGTTATTGGGAAGAGATAAAAAAAGGACTTTCCCCCGAAGAACAGAAAAACCACCCTGCAAGATTCTGCCTTGCGGAAATAATAAACCTTTATGACCCCGCAATGCCTTACGAATGTATGAACCGCCTTCTTTCAGGCGTCTCCGATCCCGAAAAAGCACTTTCCGAAATGGGGCTTGATCTTTCCTCTCTCCCCTCTTTGCAAGAATTACAGCCCATTCTTGACCGCTGGCTTGAATCCAATCCTGAAGCATTTATCGAATATATCCATGATGCCGATACCTGCGAAAACCTCGGAAAAGAACCCGGATGCATTGCATTTTGCTACCGCGAATTTGACAGAGACAGTGTTTTTGAAGTCATCAAAAATAATACTGTTTTTGTAAGAAAAAGTTTTGCAATGGGACATCCTTTCGAAAAACGATATTATCTTGAAGGAAGAAAAATCAGATAAACAAAAAAGCGTGCTTTCCGGCACGCTTTTATTCTTTTATGTAATAGTCAGTTTTTTCCGGTGGATTTGCCTCTTACATATGGAATATAATCAAACCAAGGGATAAATTCCCTGAGGAGGTTAAAACAATGGAATATACAGCATTTTATAAGGCAAAATCGAATCCGGAACGAAATTTTGAAATCAGTTACTGTGTTATGAAAATTGATAATTCATTTTGCATAGAATCTTCTGTCGACGGAGGCACTTTTTCCGAAATTTCTTATATTGGAAATTGTAAAGAAGAATATGCAGAAAAGCTTGCCGAGCTTTTTGCAGAAAAGGGCGTTCATCCTGTTCATATCGAAGATATAATTTCCGATATGGTCTTTTAATATGTGAACAAAAATCCTTTCTTTTCATAAAATATATTGAGTGTGCCTCCTTCTAAAGCCGAGGCAGCTTTTATCAATCTGATAGGAGGATTTTTATGGCAGAGCAAAAAACAAACAGCAATGCCTTTAAGGAGGCAGTTTGCATAGACGCCGGCAGAATTTACGATTCCTGCTCGGACAAAGATTGCTTGGAAGATCTTCAGGTTTATTTTACCGAAACCGAACAGGCAAAAATCGACCGGGCTCTTTCTGTTAAAGCCAAAAGCGTCGAAGTACTTAATGTGTTCCTTGAAGTGGAACCTATTCCGTTCAACCGCGGTTTTTATTCTGTTGACATGACTTTCTATTTTCTTGTCAATCTTTCGGCATATTACACCCCGGTTTCAACAGCGGATACGGTAATTGGAATTGCTTTTTTCTCCAAAAAAGTTATTCTTTACGGAAGCGAAGGAAATGTTAAAGTTTTCAGTTCCGAAATGCCTTTTGGTGGAAATGGAAATGTTTCCGACAGTCCCAGAGCAGTTGTTCAGGCGGTTACTCCAATTGTCCTTTCCAACAGAGTTTCAGAATGCTGCGAAAGCGATTGCTGCGGTTGTGAACTCAATTTTCCGGAATGTGTTGCAAATTGCTTTAACGGAAATTTTATCGTCCCTTCCGGCGGAAGAAAAGTTCTTATCACCCTCGGACTTTTCACAATCGTCCAACTTGAGCGCAGAGTTCAGATGCTTATTCCTGCCTATGATTTCTGTATTCCGGGTAAAGAATGCGTTACCACGACTGATGACCCCTGCGAAGTATTCAAACACATCAAATTTCCCACCAATGAATTTTTCCCTCCGAGACTTGAAGAAACCGACGGAATCGGAGTATGCTCCTGCGGGTGCGTCTGATACTAATCAAAAAATCCCGTGCTCATTTTTGAGCACGGGATTTTTAAGTTTACCAAACAAACGGAATAAGGCGATATTTTACCTTTTCTGAATATTCTTTATATCCGGGAAGGCCATTTTTAAGCAATTCATCCTCGAGTTCAGTTCTGATAATTATAACCGCCGCTATCGCAAGAGCAATAAGAAGAACTTCTGCCGAAGGGAAAATGCATCTTACAGCGACACACCAAAGAAGAATTGCGGAATATGTAGGATGACGGACGACCGAATAGGGCCCGGTCTGTATAACTGTCTGATTCCTTTCAGGCTGAAGCCTTGCGGTAGATTCAAGAAATGTGTTTTCAAGCATCGCTTTAACTGTAATAATTGCGGATATTATATAAATTATCATTCCTGCAATATAATCGAAATCAATTTCTTTTCCGAGAGGAACGGTTTTTCCCGCTGAAAAATAAACGATAAAAAATGCAAAAATCCAGAAAATCAAAAGTAAAACTTTATCCCATTTCGGAGAATCAGTATTTACCTTACCCCTTTTTTCAAGTGTTTCCGGATTATTGCGGTAAATAATTATTCCCGAAACAAAAGCAATAATTACATAAAAGGCAAAAAATATTCCGGAACGAATGTCAAAACTTCCTGCCGCAATCCAAAACAAAGCGGCTGCAATAAAACGTTCCGCCAAAAGTCTTGCTATATAAATAACCGCGCTTTTGTTCATAAAGTCACCGCTTTCAGAGTTATTTATGAAGATCGGGCTCCCTGAATGTGAAAGGAAGAATGTCGCTGAGAATATGAACTCTGTAATCGTCTTCGGTTTTGCCGATTACAACAATGAAATCATCGGGGCAGAATTCTGCCATAACCTGACGGCAGACTCCGCAGGGATAACAATAATCAACCGGAAGATTTCCTTCGGGGCCACCGACAATTGCAATTGCGGCAAATTCTCTTTCGCCCTCACTTACCGCTTTAAAAAACGCGGTTCTCTCGGCGCAGTTTGTGGGAGAAAAGGCAGCGTTTTCGATGTTGCATCCTCGGTAAATTTTTCCTTCTTTTGTAAGAAGAGCCGCACCAACTGCAAAACCGGAATAAGGAATATATGCCATTTCTCTTGCGGCAAGAGCTTCTTTTACAAGATTTTTATAATCCATAATAAAATCCTCCATAATATTTATCTGAGTTAACGCTATCATAAATTTTTAATCAAGTCAATAAATTAAAGTTCCGAAATTTCAAGGTCCTCTTTGCTTACAATACGCATTTTCTTTCTGGAGAACATTTCGTACATAACAGGAATTACAAAAAGAGTCATTATGGTTGCATAGAGCAGACCGCCTATGCAGCAAACTGCAACAGGCTGGATAAGATCGGAACCGAATCCCATTCCGAATGCAATAGGAACAAGACCGAGAACTGTTGTAAATGCTGTCATAAAAATAGGACGAAGCCTTGTTTTGGAAGCTTCAATTATAGCTTCCCTTCTAGGCATTCCGCTTTCGCGCAGCTGATTTATATAATCAACAAGAACTATACCGTTGTTTACAATTATACCTACAAGCATTACGAGACCTATCATAGCAATTACACTTATCTCAAGTCCCCAAATAATGAGAGCAAGGAAGGCACCGGTAAATGCAAGCGGAATTGTAAACATTACAATAAAGGGAGAACGCAGGGATTGGAACTGGGCGACCATTATGAGATAAACCAGAATTACACCGATTCCAAGCATTTTTACAAGTTCCCAGATTGCTTCCATAATGCTTTCGTTTTCTCCGGAAAATTCATAGGTAATTCCTTCCGGAGCCTTATAATCAGCCAGGGCTTCCTGAACTTTTGCAGAAACAAGAGTTATATTTCTTCCCTCTTCAATTCCTGCAGAAACATTCAGGTATCTCCTCTGGGAGCTTCTGTTGATTGTTGAAAGGGTTTTTCCGTCAAGAATTTCCGCAATTTCTGAAAGTTTAACTTCCTCAATACTTCCGTCCTGTTTTTTGACTTTAAAAACATAATTTTCAATATCTTTGCGTGTAAAGTCCTCAGCCTTTTCAGATATTACAATTATATCATAATCGCCGTCATCCGTTTCAACAGTTGCTGCAGTGGCGCTTTGAGTAAGCTCAACCGCAATTTCCTGGAAAATCTGTGCAACAGTGAGACCTTTTTTCATTGCAGCTTTTTTATCAACACTTATGTTGATTGTAGGCTCCGTTTTTTCCTCACCTGCGGAAACATATGCAATTCCGTTTACTTTTTCAATGATCTCTCCTATTTCAGCTGCGGTTTTTGTGATATCCTCAAGATTTTCACCGTAAACATTCACTGTAATTCCACTTCCGGTAAGCATGCTCATGGAATCCATCATTCCGCCGGAAACAGAAAGCTCCGCTCTGTCTTCATATTTCGCCGTCATAGCGGAAATCTTATTTGTAATTTCATAAGCAATCTTTTCGCCTTCACTGTTGAGGATTATATACAATGTTGCCGAAGTTACATCAGAATTTCCTCCTGACATTCCTACCATGCTGGCCATTCCGCCGGAAAGCATGCTTCCTACGGTTTCTACTCCTTCTATTTTTTTGATTTCCTGGGAAAATTCATCGCAAACAGAAACAGTATCTTCAAGAACAGAACCTTCAGGCATTGTAACGTTTACCATAAGCTGGTTGGATTCCATTCCGGGCATAAATATAAAACCGCGGCTTATACTTGCATAGGCACTTCCAACCAGAAGCAAAATGGAAACAATTATAACGAGAGCTTTATGTCTGAGAGCAAAAAGAACGGTTTTTCCGTATCTTTTCATTCCTTTTCCCTCTTCTGTTCTTTTTTCTTTAACATTCTTAAGAACAGAAGGAGCCATTGCCGGAATAACGGTAAGAGCGATTATAAGGCTTGCAAGAAGAGAATAACCGATTGTAAGCGCCATATCCTTGAAAAGCTGTTTTGTAAGTCCCTCAACAAATACAATAGGAAGGAAAACGCATACTGTTGTCAAAGTGGAAGAAGTTATTGCTCCAGCAACCTGTGATGCTCCGGAAACTGCTGCTTTTATCGGAGAAAGGCCGATACTCCTGAGTCTGTATATATTTTCAATTACAACAATAGAGTTATCAACAAGCATACCGATTCCGGCAGCAAGACCGGCAAGAGATATCATATTGAGTGTTACACCGGAAAAATACATAAGCACAATTGCAAAAACAACGCTTATCGGTATACTCAGGGCAACCATAAAAGTCGGTTTGATATCTTTTAAGAAAATGATAAGAATAATTACCGCAAGAACTGCACCGATCACCATGTTTTCCAGAACAGAACTGATTATAATGTCTATATAATCCCCCTGGTCAACAAGTGTGGAAAATTCGAGTCCCGGATATTTTGCCTCAAGTTCATCGAATTTTTCCTGAATAGATTCGGAAACTGCAGCTGTTGCATAGTTGGATTGTTTTGTAAAAGAAAGGATAACTCCTCGTTTTCCGTTTACACTTGCATATGTTTCTGCAGAGTTATCGGTATATTCTATATTTGCGACATCATCGAGAGTTATTGCTTCAACTCCTTCGATTCCCATATCGAAAAGGATCATTTCCCCGATATCTTCTACGCTGTCATATTTATCACCGATTCTGACAAGAACAGTTTTGTCTCCGTCATTAACATATCCTGCAGGCATTTCGAAATGCTGAGCATAGAAAACAGTTGCAAGCATTTCTATGTTTATCATTTCTTTTACATCTGCCGCCTTTATAGCCTCTTCAAGAGCGGCATCTATCTGCTCTCTTCCGGCTTCAAGTTCTTTTTCTGCAGATTTTATCTGTGCAGAAGATGCTGAAAGCTGAGCTGCTCCGTTCTGGATTTCCTTTTCTGCTTCGGCAAATTTCTTTGCTGCCTCAGCTTCTCCCTGAACAAGGGCTGTTTTTCCCTCTGCAATCATTTTTTCTGCATCTTCAAGCTGTTTATAACCCTTTTCAATTTCTTCAAAAAACTCATCCATATTGCATATTGCATATTCAATATCATCGATGGCTTTATCAAGAGTTGCAAGGCTGTAGCCCTGCTCTTTAAGGGTTTCGTCAATATTTCCGAGGAAGGAATCTATTTCATCAATGCCACACTGAATTGTTTCCATGCCTTTTCTGAGAAGGTCAATAGAAGTGTATTCCCCGCAGGTCATTTCCGAAATGATTCTGTCAATATCTTCTGTGCTTATTCCTTCGGAAATTACATATTCCTCAACAGCTTTAAGGGAGGCAAGGCTTTCCTGAAGAACCAATCTGTTTTGTTCAAGTCCCTTTACGGTAGTTTTGAGCAAAAGCATCTGAGCATAGGTTTCATAAATGGTTTCCTTCTGCTCAATCAGTTTCTTTTTTGCCGCATCAAGTTCTTTTCTCGCTTTTTTAACTTCCCTTTCTGCTTCGGAAAGTTCTTTTGCTCCGTCGGAAAGTTGTTTTTCCGCCTCTACTTTAGCTTTTTCGAGCTCTTTTTTACCTTTTTCAAGCTCAAGTGTACCGACACGGATGGCTTCTTTTCCGTTTGCAAGCTGTACTTCCGCTTTGTCAATTTCCTCATAAGCTTCATCAAACTGGCGAATTATTTCATTTTCAATTCTTTTGTTCAGTGATTCAAGTTTTTCCTGGGAAATTCTTACTTCAACACTTTTTTCGATCATTCCGTCCGCAGAAACAGAAGCAACACCTTCTATTCCTTCAAGATTACCGAGAATATTTTTATTCAGGAAGGAAGTAAGTTCATGTTCTTCAAGTCCTTCAAAACTTACCGCAGCAACCGCTGTTGCAAGCATATTGGGATTTATTTTAAGAACTATTGGTGTTCCCACCATGTCTCCCCATCCGGATTCAAGCTGATTTATGGCATTGGTAATATCCATTGAAGCAATATCTATATTTGTTCCGTCAGCAAATTCAAGCATTACCATCGAATAGTTTTCCGCCGAATTTGAAGAAATGCTTTTGATATTATCAAGCCTTGCCATACTTTGTTCCAAAGGTTTTGTTACGGTGTTTTCAACTTCCTCCGGAGATGCTCCAACATAAGTTGTTGTTATTATTACATAAGGAAAATCTATATTAGGAAGAAGGTCCGGGGTAAGTTTCAAAAAAGAGACAACGCCCAAAACAATTATTACAATTACACCCACAAAAACCGTATATGGTTTTTTAACACTGAATTTTGAAAACAAACAAACACCTTCCATCAAAGTTGTTTTAAATTTATATTATTATCAACTTATATATAATTACATATTTTGATAATATCATAATGGTTTCAGCTGAGTCAATGTTTTGTAAGTTTATTCAACAATTTTTTTACAAAACAAAAAAGCGAAGCTTTGCTCCGCTTTTTTATTTTTTTAATTATAAAATTATTTCATGCCGTTTTCGTAGGATTCAATCATTTTTTTAACCATCTGGCCGCCAATGGAACCTGCCTGACGGGAAGTAAGGTCACCGTTGTAACCTTCTTTAAGATTAACGCCTACTTCGTTTGCTGCTTCCTGTTTAAATCTTTCAAGAGCTGCTTTAGCCTGTTTGTTGGAACTGGACATTTTAAATTTACACTCCTTTGTATATTTCGCGTTTGCAACATTATTTTGGCATATTTCAAATATTATATTAAAGAAAATTTTTTCCAAAAAACTGATTAAAAATATAAATTTTTTCAAAAATAGTATTGACATTTCAAAATAATTTGATATAATCCTAATTGCAAACAGTTCTCATTTAGGAAGTGATTCATTGAAAAACACAATTCAGAAAACCGCGATTTTGAATGCACTCATGTCTCTTGATCATCCTACCGCGGATGAAGTTTATGAATGTGTTCATTGCGAATTTCCTTCCATAAGCAAGGCAACCGTTTACCGTATTTTAAACCGCATTTCCGAAGAAGGTGAAATTCTTCATCTTCAGATTCCCGGCGGTGCAGACAGATTCGATACTACCCTTTGTGCGCATCATCATCTTAAATGCAACAAATGCGGAAAAGTTTGCGATGTCGATGTTCCGGAGCTTGATGGCATTGAAAAACGCATTAAAGAAGAAAATGGTTTTTCAATCGGAGGTTATCGCCTTGTTTTCAGCGGACTTTGTTCCGATTGTATTTTCAAAAAATTTGATTGAAATTTTTAAAAAGGGAGATTATAATGGATATCAAAGCATTGTTTAAAATTTCCTATGGCCTTTATGTTGTTTCCGCAAACGAAAATGGAAAAGATAACGGATGCATCATAAATACCTTTTCCCAGGTTACTGATACTCCCCTTCGTGTAAGCGTTACAGTTAACAAACTCAACCTTACACATGACATGATAAAGCGTACCGGTAATTTCACCGTTTCCGTTCTCTCCACCTCCGTTCCGTTCAGCGTTTTCCAAAATTTCGGATTCAGAAGCGGAAAAGATGCAGAAAAATTTGAGGGTGTAAGATCCCGCCGCTGTGAAAACGGTGTTCTCAGACTTGACGAAAACATCAATGCTTTTGTTTCCGGAAAAGTTTGTAAGGAAGTTGATCTTGGTACTCATACAATGTTTATTGCTGATGTTACAGAAGCAGAGATCCTCTCTTCCGAAGAATCTGTAACTTATACCTACTATCAGAATCACATCAAACCCAAACCTCAGCCTCCTAAAGTAAAAAAAGGTTGGCGCTGCCCGATTTGCGGATATGTCTATGAAGGCGACGAGCTTCCCGAAGATTTCGTTTGTCCTCTCTGCAAACACGGTGCATCTGAATTTGTACCCCTTCAAAATGAAGATAATAAATCTACTGAAAAAGGAGAAAAAACTATGGAACTCAAAGGCTCTAAAACCGAACAGAATCTCATGACCGCATTTGCTGGCGAATCTCAGGCAAGAAACAAATATACCTACTACGCAAGCAAAGCAAAAAAAGAAGGTTATGAACAGATTGCAAGACTCTTCCTCGAAACTGCTGAAAACCAGAAAGAACACGCAAAACTCTGGTTCAAATATCTCGGCGGAATTGGCACCACTGCTGAAAACCTCCTTGCTGCAGCAGAAGGGGAAAACTATGAATGGACCGATATGTATGCAACTTTCGCAAAAGAAGCTCGTGAAGAAGGCTTTGAAGAAATCGCTCTCCGCTTCGAAGGCGTAGGCAAAGTTGAAGCTGAACACGAAGAAAGATATCGTGCACTTCTTGCAAACGTTGAAGAAGGCAAAGTTTTCCAGAAAGGTTCCATTGTTATCTGGAAATGCGCAAACTGCGGTCACATTCACGTTGGTGAATCCGCTCCCGTTGTATGCCCTGTATGTGCACATCCTCAGGCATATTTCGAAATCCAGGCTAAAAACTACTAATTAATATTTAACAAAAAAGGCACCGCAAATGCGGTGCCTTTTTTAATGCGCTTTATGGGTAAGAACAAATTTCGCCCAGGGGTCATAAAAATCTTTTTCAAAGCGGATTCCGTTTGTTGTCTGTTCTTCCGGAAGAAATCCTTCTTTATTTTTATAAAGCTTTGTCATATCGAGTATCCAGAAACTTTTTTCTTCTGCAAGGGCAAGAATATATTCATTTATCTCATCTATCTTTGCGTTTGTTACGGAGTAACCTCTTTTTGACGCTTTATCTTCATTTATCGGAAGAATCGGCTGAACATAAATATGTGCTTCCGGGAATTTGGAAACAATCAATTCAGTAAAAACTGTGTATTTTTTTACAAAAGTCGGACAATCCATCCAGGAGATACTCTCTGCAGAAATCACAATATAAACAGCTTCAATATCCTCATAGGATCCGGCAAAATCCGAAAGAGTAACATATTCCTCGTTGAGCTTGAGCGTTTTTTTAGTAAGCAGAGTATTCATATCAAGTCCGGTTGCATAAGCAAATTTTGAATGTTCAAAATATCCGAGACTATGTATCTGAGAAAGGAAATAATCGCCTACAAACAAGGAATTTTTAAAGGAATAATTTCCTTCTGCCTTACCTTCCGGAACAATTCCTCCCCGAATTTCCGGTTCCACATACTCTTCCTCGGAATTTTCTTCCGGCGACGATTCAGTGTTGTTTGAGCCTACGATTATTATATTATCTTTTTCCTCTTCTTCTTTTACTTCGATATTATCTTCAGGTTTTTCTTCCTCAACGTTTTGGTTTATAAAATCGTTTATAAGTCTTGCAAAATCCAGAAAAGCGTTCGGAAGGCTGTAATCCATTTCCGTACCTTCGGGATATTTTGTTTCCTCATATTGCTGCCAGCCATAAGCTATTAAACCGGCAGAAACTGCAATTGCAATCAAAAATGCGGAAATTCGGATAAGCTTTCCGTATTTTTTTGTACGCACTACCGCGTTTCTTTTTCTTAACAAGAAGGCTTTTCCTCCTCCCGACATTATATTTCAAGATATAATAACACGAAACCGACGGTTCTGTCTACTCATAATTTATAAATTTTTTAAAAACAGTATAAGAAAAATGTTCGTGACTGAATGCTTAGTATAATATATAATATTACAGTCAATTAAATACTATTCGCTAGTGTAGCACAGTCGGTAGTGCAGCTGATTCGTAATCAGCAGGTCGCGTGTTCGAGTCACGTCACTAGCTCCATTTTTTAAAAAAAGTCACGTTTTTAGAAAACAAACGTGACTTTTTAAAAAATTTTGCAAAAAATTGAAAATAATGCTTGCATTTAATCCTTAGCTATGCTATAATAATTCCTGCTGACGTAACAGCATCTGGGTGTGGCGCAGTTGGTAGCGCGCTACCTTGGGGTGGTAGAGGCCGTGGGTTCAAGTCCCGTCACTCAGACCAAAATCCCGCAGTCGAAAGGCTGCGGGATTTTTTTATGCCTTTTTCTATGTCTTTACAGTAATTTTCAAGTATGGTAATATAATTACATTAAAAATATGTGTTAACGGAGATTTTATGAAAACAAAAAAACTTGTTGATTTATGTACCGAGGAAGGCGAAAACCTTCCGGAAATCCCCTGGAACAGTTACCCCCGCCCGCAGATGAAAAGGGATTCTTTCTTCTGTCTCAACGGAGAATGGGAATTCTGCACTGCAAAAAACAGCGTTGTTCCCGGATTTTTCGGAGAAAAAATAAAAGTTCCATTCCCTCCCCAATCGGTTCTTTCCGGAATCCATCGGGATTTTCCGGAAAACGATTATCTTTTCTACCGTAAGGAATTTTCCCTTCCGGAAAATTTTAACCGCGGAAGAGTCCTTCTTCATTTCGGCGCGGCGGACCAATACGCAAAAGTCTGGCTCAACGGAAAAATAGTCGGTGAGCACGAAGGCGGTT
>JAZUAX010000141.1:0-4824 GCA_045638185.1 Oscillospiraceae bacterium
TCCATCACTACGCACTGATGACAAGGTGTGGGAAAACGATTTTCAATAAGATATGGAAACGCACTTTTTAGGTTGAAAACAGGTGCGCCTTCTTTCATCATTTGAGTTATCGTATCACAACACTTGGCTTTTTCCTCTTTACTCAAAGCCAATTCCTTTGTGTCAGGATATGGTGTATGGAAATTGAAAGATACCGCACGAACATTTTTAGTATCACGAGCCGTTAGGCACACATCTCGTACATAGTCTTTGTTGATTTGATTGATCGCCATATAGAAGCAGATATTATCTGCGGTAGCATTGCTGATGTTCTTCATGATGGTATCGTAGGTGTCACCACGAACTTCATTATGGCGCTGCTTATCTCCGTCCAAGCTCAGAAGAATTAAATCTGCTTCTGGGAGATCAATAGGGAATGTTCCATTCGTAACTACGTTTACGATGAGAAATCCCATGCTTTTCGCTTCAATGACCAAATCTCTTAGTGTGCGTTTGCCGTCTTTCCAAAGGAATGTTTCGCCACCGCAGAAGAACAAAATACGAACACCCATGTCATATAGCTGCTGCATTTCTTGCCGGATTTGTTCATACGGATGGATGACTGCTGTGATGTTGTTGACAGAACAATGCTTACAATGTAAGTTGCATTTATCTGTAACAATTACAGTTCCAAGGATTGGCGATTTCTTTCTAAACAGAATTGTCTTTATGCCAAAAGT
The DNA here is from genome assembly GCA_045638185.1 of Oscillospiraceae bacterium. Lineage (GTDB taxonomy): Bacteria > Bacillota > Clostridia > Oscillospirales > Ruminococcaceae > UMGS1668. The sequence continues at coordinate 720 of JAZUAX010000141.1, forward strand.
AGCAAAGTGTAAAAAAGATGATAGTTTCATAATTTATCTCCATAGCGTTAATACAGGACACCAAAGTGTGTACACACATTATTATACATGGGTTTTGTCGATTTTCAAGATGATGCAGAAAAATTTATCACGTTAAAGTGTAACATTTTTGAAAACACGCCCCAAGATGACCTTGGGGCGTGAGAAAATCAATCAAGCGATTTGTATTTTGTTACTGCCTTTAGGTAGGCTTCGGGATTGCCGTTGAGTACCAGATCGGCGTATGCAATCGGGTCATTGTAGATAAGATGGTCAAGTTCTGACCGCTGATACATATTGTCTGCCACCTCATTTTCAACCGCACTGGTATCAATGGCAATCATAGTGCCGTCTGAGAACTTCAGCTCCACACAGACCGTATCAAAGTTAAACTCGCAAGATAATAGGCGTTTCATGGTAAAACCTCCGTAATTTCAATGATTTTGAGATAGAAAAAGAACGATGTCGAGTCGAAAGACTTAACATCGTTCTTTTCGTAGTTGTTTTTTCAACCCTGCCAGACAGATGCCGTAAAATAGTAATTTTTTAGAATTACTGTCTTACGAGCACCCGTCTAAAACCCGCTCTTTTTATAATTGAAGTTTGTTGAAGAATATTTCGAGCTCTCCGTAATCGGAAGGATTGGATTTTTCGATAATTGGGATAATATCAAAAAATGGAGAAATGGATTTTCCTTGTAATTCATTGTCGTAAATGCTTTTCAGCTTTTCATTTTCGTCATATTTTCCGTGCAAAACACTTACACCAAGTATTTTGTCGTTAGTATCTGTAGGAGTTAATGAGAATATATACTTGAAGACAAGATCTTTTAAGTAGTGTTTTTTTATAGTGCCAAACGTGCTGAACTTAGCATCACAAATGATATAGTGAGCTCTTTCTTCGTTTTCGATTTTAATTATAAAATCAGGGACATAGTAAGAGGAACCATTTTCATAATCACCGACAGGAGCGGAGTTGTTTCTATAAAGTGAAATATTGTTTTCTTTTCTTTCGTCATTATAAATTACAGGCTGATAATAAAGAGTAAGAAGCTGTTCTCCTTTTTTGAAGACAAAAGTATTAAAACAGTTTGTCATTTGATTTTGAACGCAGAAAATGGTTCCTTAAAAAAATAAAATTCATCTTGGAAACCATTGGTTTGAAATTAAATTATTCAAAAATCAAATATGGGCACACAGAAATGTCTTTGAATGGTTATGTTATAAATGAACAAGGTATACGGCTTTCCAGGAAAAAATTGTCGGATATCCGCCACATAATAGCTTACACAAATAGAAATGGACACATGATAAAAAATGGGCAAGAAGTAAAGTTTTTACAAGACCTGAACAATATTAAAAATGCTCACAAAAATATAAAATGGGAACAGTTTTCATCAATTTATCAACTTGCTCAATATCTGTGTGGGTATAGAGCTTTTTTAATATCAATTTTATCTAATGATGTATCTCCAAGTTTTGAAAAAGAAACTAAAGATATGATTTGTAAAACCGAAAAACTATTGTGTAAGATGTTATGAATCGAATAAAAAACTTTAATTTTCATTAAAAAATATTTTAAACGCCCTCCACCAACATCTGCCCACACCGGCGATTTTTGAGCACGGCCGTAATTGACGGTTATATCTGACCGGTGCTCAAAAACAAATAGCAACTTTCTCTTGAACATTCAAAAGAAGAATCGCCTCAACCACAAAGACCACGTCAGTGGGATATAAAAACGCCACCTTTTTGAGGTGGCGTTTTTTGTTTTTTTATTAAAATTATTTCGATATTATCCGCAGATGCTCATACACATTCTAACATAAAGTCTTTTCTCCGGAGTATCAAGATCCACAAGAGACTGTATTTTTTCAAGTCTTGTCAAAAGGGTGCTGCGGTGGATAAAAAGTTCGTTTGCGGTTTTGGAAGCGTTGCATTCGTTATCGAGATAAACTTTAAGAGTATTCCAATAATCAACGTTGCTGTCAAGGTTGCGGAGGCTTTTAAGGCCGTCGGAAAGGACCATATCGGTGCTGAAATCTCCGCTGCAATTATGGAGCATATATTGCAGCATGCTTTCGTCCAGAGTGTAAACGGTTTTGTCGGGGGAATATTTGTATCCGGTAACAAGAAGCTGGCTTGCTTGTTTGTAATATTGTTTTGCAACGGAAATGTCGGAAAAAACGGCGCTTATGGCCATGTGGTTTTTGCTTTTTTCAAGGTAGGGGCGAAGGATGTTTCCAATTTTGGAATCCGATTTTCCGTCAACCATGCAAAGGCAAACGATTTTACTGTCGTATCCCACAGCACTGCTCTTCGGAACAAGTTTTTCGATGATGTTGCAGGTATAACTTTCCGGGAAGGTGACGTCGGCGTTCATCTGGGTGATTACGGCGCAGCACCAGGAAGTTTTGTGGACATTCAGCAAAAGATTTTTGCTTAAAATATTGCTGTCGCTTTCTTTGATCGGGTTTTCGTTAAGAACGTTCAGAAGCATATTTTTAATAGTTATTATGCCGGAATTGCTTTCCGCTGCCGCGGGTTTTATTGCAAGGGCAACGTATTCCGTAAACTGCTGAAATAAAATATAATCACTTTCATAAAAAGGTCTTATTTCATCTCTTAATATGCAGGTAAGGATATATTTTCCGCCGCTGAAAATATTGACGCAGTAATTCTTTCCTTCGGGATTTGAATGCCCGGAGAAAAAATAAGGTTTTTTGCTGCGGATATGTTCGTCATATTTATTCGTGAAATTTTCGTCAATTCCTTCCGGAAGAAAATCAAAATCCCTTCTGCTTACTGCAAGGGGTTTTCCTTCGGAGATGATTTTCTTGCTGTCGGCAAGAAGGCGAAGGTTATAATCTATTACGCTTATGCAGTTTTCAAATATGGAGAGACTTGCGCTTACGATGTCGGCAACCTTTGAATTATTCATTACAAGGTGTTTCATTTCGTTTTCCCAAGCTACGAATTTATCATATAATCCAATAATAGAGTTAAACAGGCTATATATGTTCATATCTTTTTCGGTTATATGCAAAACAGAACCTTGCCAGGAATCAAAGTTTACGGTTGGTTTTTCTCCTGTGCAAAGGAAAATGCATTCTTCCGGGCAGGAGGAGGGAAGGTTTTCCGTTTTACAAAGATATACGCCGCCGCGGTGAAGCGTTGTGTTTTCAAGATAAAAAGTCGGGAAGGAAACTTCATTTCCTACAAATTGATGTCCGTAAAAATCCGTGTTATATCGTTCTTTTATTGCAAGATAAAGAAGTTCAGAGCTGTTTTTCATGTTTTACCTCTTCAATGTGTTAAATATAATGTCAGTATATAAAAAAAGAAAGCTTAAGTCAACACTTGCACCCGTCATTTTGTAGGATTAAACGATTAAAAAAACGCAGAATTTGCGGATAGTTATTTATTATGATATATGTTATAAATATAACGACCTACAGGGTTATCACAAAAAACAAAATTTGGAGGGTAATTATGAAGAAAGTTCTTTCTCTTGTTCTCGCTCTTCTCATGGTTGTTGCAATGTTTGCAGGCTGCAACACCACTGAAGTTGAAGGCGAAACCGAAGCAACCGTACTTACCGGTACCGGCGACGGCTTCGGCGGACAGATCATCGCAAAAGTTACCGTTGAAGGTGACAAAATCACTGCTCTTGAAATCGAAGCAGCAGGCGAAACCCCTGAAATTGCTGACGCTGCAGTAGCTTCCCTTAAAGAAGCAATTGTTGCAGCAGGAACTATTGAAGGTATCGATGTTGTTGCAGGCGCAACCTGGACCAGCAACGGCGTAATCTACGCAGTTAAAAACGCTCTTGATCCTGAAGCAAATCCCTATCCCGTAGTTGAAGAAGAAAAAGATGCTGAAGCTCTTGAAGCAGCAGAAGCATCCTTCGGTCTCGGCATCCAGAACGACGGCCGTCTTGGACCCGGAAGCGATGACACCGGTGTTCCGGTATATTCCTTCAACCAGGTTTATGCAACCGCAGTATTCGATGCAGAAGGCAGAATCATGTCTCTCCGCCTCGACCAGCTCGAAGTTGCAACTCCTAACTACGACGGCGAAGGCATGCC
>JAZUAX010000142.1:0-9230 GCA_045638185.1 Oscillospiraceae bacterium
GGGTGTCCCGGAAAAAAAAACCCCCTTGCACACGGCGTCCCGTACTTTTGTTTATAAATTCAAGCGGTTTTACGTTGCTTTTTTGTAAGAATATATCGAACGGAAAGAACAACCGCCGCAACGAAAAAACCGGTATAAAGCCAGACATATAGCGAAGAAAAAAGGCTGTAGATCCAAACTTCCGCATGGGCGAGAAGGCTGTGCCTGATTTTTATATAAAGGTCGCTTGCGGCAAAAAACGCATAGCCGATTTTCATTGCCGCGAAAAGAGCCCAGAAAATTATCGGAAGTTTTTTGCTTTCAAGCGGAATTTTTTTGAAGCGGAAAACAGTTGCAAGAACAAGCGAAAGAATTGCCGCAAGCTGTGCAAAAGCAAGCAAAAGTCTCACGAAATCGCCGCCGCGGATCACAAACAAAAGAGTTTGAAAATTAAGAACAACAGCTGAACTTGTTCCGGTTGCGAGGCGCATATACATATCCACACAGAAGAAAATCGCCCAAAAGCACCAAAGGCCAATGTTTTTTTTAAAAACAAAGCAGATTATTCCGCAAAGAATAAGCGGTGAAGAAAGTAAAATTCCGGCAAGGACACCTTCAAGTCCGCCTATAGCAAAACACATAAAGGTGATAACAAGCGAAAGAGAAAGCAAAACCGTTCCGGCAATTTTTCGGGGCGGAAAACTGCTTTCTTTTTTTATTATAACCGTTTTGTTTTTCGGTTCCTCCGAAGCAGAAACGGAAACATTTTCGTTTTTAACAAGTTCATCGATGGTGATTTTGAAAACTTCGGAAAGTTTAATGATTTTATCAAGATCAGGGGTGGCGGCACCGTTTTCCCATTTCGAAATACTTTGGCGCGAAACATCAAGCATTTCGGAAAGATCGCCCTGGGATAAATTTCGCTCGGTGCGGAGTTTATAAATTTTTTCGCCGAGATTCATCGCTGAGATCGCCTCCTTTTATGAAAAAATCATATCATTTTTTGATGTAAATGTCTATCAACATAGGTTTAAAACCTTAGCAACCGGCGGTTGCACCTTTGCTTTCGGCAAATTTTGTCATAAGGTTTAAGGTATTCTTAAATAAAGCGAAACAAATAATTCATAATTTGATGATATTATATCCTTTGAAAAAATTTGCCAAACCGGTGGTGAAAATTTTGGAAGATTTAAGAGTTTGCCTTATTAACGACAGCTTTCCGCCATTGATCGACGGTGTTGCGAACACCGTTATGAACTACGCGAAAGTTATAAACGAAAATCATGGAAAAGCGGTTGCCGCAGTGCCTTTTTATCCTGATGCGGATGATTCCGGTTTCCCCTATAAGGTTATACGCTATCCCAGCTTCAGCACTCTGCGAATCATCGATTACCGTGCAGGATACCCTTTTTCCTATGAAACCTTTGAAAAAATAAAAGCGGAAAATATAAATATAATCCATAGCCATTGTCCCTTTACGTCAACTGTTTTGGCAAGAACTATGCGGGAACCTTTGGATGCTCCGATTGTTTTTACCTACCACACAAAATTCGATGTCGATATCGAAAGAGCTGTTGGAAACGGATATTTAAAAGGAAAAATTATTAAAGGAATTATAAAAAATATAGAAGCCTGCGACGAAGTATGGGTGGTAAGCGAAGGCGCTGGTGAAAATCTCCGAAGCCTTGGCTATAAAGGCGATTATATCGTTATGCCGAATGGAGTCGATATCCCGAAGGGAAAAGTTTCCGAAGAGGAAATTTTAAAAGCTACCGGGAAATACGATTTGCCGGAAAGAATCCCGGTTTTCCTTTTTGTCGGAAGAATGGCCTGGTATAAAGGCCTTGATATAATTCTCGAAGCTCTTGAAAAATTAAAGAAAACCGGTGAAGAGTTCCGGATGATTTTTGTTGGAAGCGGACTTGATTTTGAGGAAGTAAAAAAATATTCCGAAGAACTCGGACTTTCAGAAAACTGTATTTTTACCGGAGCCGTATACGACAGAGATGAAATCCGCGCTTTTTACAGCAGGGCGGATCTGTTTCTTTTTCCTTCGGTTTATGATACAAACGGGCTTGTTGTGCGCGAAGCAGCAGCGTGTTCTCTTCCGAGTGTACTGGTTAAAGGAAGCTGTGCTGCAGAAGGAATTTCTGATTGTGAAACGGGTTTTCTTTCCGAAAACAATGCGGAAAGTTTTTTTGAAAAACTGCTTTTCCTCTGCCAAAACCGTGAACTTTTGAAAAAAACAGGCAGGAATGCTATGGATAAAATATATCTTTCATGGGAAGATTCCGTTGAAAACGCGGTAAAGCGTTATGAAATCGTTCTGGAAAATTACCGAAACGGAAAATATAAAAGGGAACAGACTTTTGCAGATGAATGGCTTGAAACGGAAGGGGAGTTCCTCAATTATTTAAATAAAAGGAAAAATCGTTCATTAAGGGCGGCAAAGAACCTTAACCGAAGAAGAATTAAACTTAAAAAAGCAATAATCGAAAAAATCGACAGATATTTTTAATATTCCTTTTTATATTCCAAAAGAGCTTTTTTGAATCTTTACATCATGATAAAAAGAGGGTATAATTTTCTTCGGAGATTCCGGCATTTTATAAAATATATTTTATACGGAGGACGAAATGAAAAAAATTGCCCTTATAATTATTCTGGCCCTTGCAGTTTGCGCTTTTTCCGGTTGTTCACATGAACATGTTCCGGGACCTTCCGCAACCTGCACAGAACCTCAGATCTGCCTTGAATGCGAAGAAATTCTTGTTGAAGCAACAGGACACCGCCCCGGAGCGGAAGCAACCTGCCTTGCTCCTCAGCTCTGTGAAGGCTGCGGAATCGAACTTTCTCCCCAGCTTGAACATATTCCCGGAGAGGACGCAACATGCACTGAAGGACAGCTCTGCACCTCCTGCGGAACCGAACTTGCATCCAAACTCGGCCACAGCATGAACAGCCAGAATGCCTGCGGAACCTGCGGACTTCAGATCGTTCCGGAAGGCCAGAGATATATCAAAGCAGGAAGAAACGGCGCTCTTTCCGATAATCTTGATAATATCGTTCCTGAAACCGAAGCGGGACATTATAATAACAATCTCGACGCATATTATGTTGGAGCAACCCTTGTCTGCGGCGATTATGCAATGGAATATTTCCTTCCTTCCGAAAGCGGAAACGCCGGCTGGGCAAGCACCATCAATAAATTTGCGGAAAAATATCCGGATCTTTCCGTAAACGCACTTCTTGTTCCGAAAAACTGCGCTTTCAATCCTCCTGCAGGATATACCGACCCCTATGACAGAACCAAAGCGCATATCGAAGCAACCTACGGAATGCTCAGCGAAGGAATCAAAGCTGCAGATGCTTTCGGCGTAATGAGTGAACACAGAGATGAATATCTCTTCTATCGCACCGACCATCATTGGACAAGCCTTGGAGCTTATTACGCTTCCGTTGCTTTCTGCAATGCAAACGATATTATTCCTTATGCAATCGATACATACGAAACTGTTGTTAAAACCGACTTCCTCGGAACTCTTTACAGCTGGTCGGGAAAACCCGCATGCCTCAAAGAAAATCCTGACTACACTGTTGCACATTATCCCCACATCGGTTATTCCATGATTGCCGGCAACAGCGGAAACTGGTATAACACTTCCGCTCTCAACTATAACTATAACAACTATGCCGGAATGTTTATAAGCGGCGATAACCCTCTCACTCTTATCACCACCGAAAACAAAAACGGAAGAACCCTTATGATTTTTAAGGAATCCTACGGAAACGCTTTTGTTCCTTATATGATAGATTATTTTGAACAGGTTCTTGTTGTGGATATTCGCGAAGAAACAAAAGGCACCGGCGCTCTTATCGAACAGTATGGCGTTACCGACGTTCTTTTCATAAACAACTGCCAGGCTGCAATCAGCTTTGACGAAATGCTCAGAACGAAGGCTCTTTCCTGATAAAAATAAAAAGGCGGAAGTTTCTTCCGCCTTCAATTTTATGGAGATTTTATAATGGAATTCAAAGAACAGATTTTTGATTATGTTCCTTTTAATGAACAGGAGGAACGGGACAAAAAGCTTATTATCGAATGGCTTTCCGAACCGGACGTTTTTGAGAGAAAAAACGAAAAAGCGCATTTCACCGCTTCCGCCTGGGTGCTTAATCCTGAAAGAACAAAAGTGCTGATGATTTATCACAATATCTATGATTCCTGGGCATGGATGGGCGGCCACGCAGATGGAGAAACGGATTTGTTCAAAGTTGCGGAGAAGGAAGCAAAGGAAGAAAGCGGAATTTCCGATTTGAAAACAGTTTCGGAAGATATTCTTTCCATAGAAATAGTACCGGTAAGCGGACACGAAAAACGGGGGAAATATGTTCCTTCCCATCTGCATCTGAACGCGACCTATCTTTTTGAGGCGCCGGAAAATCAGGAGCTTTTTATAAAACCGGACGAAAACAGCGGCGTTATGTGGATAGACCTTGACGATATAAAGAACAAAAGCACCGAAAAATGGTTCATCGAAAGAATTTATTCAAAACTTATCGAAAAGACAAAATAAAAAAGCATCCGCATTGCGGAGGCGTGTTACTTTTTTAAAATCAGGTGGTGTAGTTATCGAAATAACCCTGAACAAGGATAACGGGGGTGCCTTTATCGCCGGAACCGGAAGTAAGGTCGCAAAGGGAACCGATAAGGTCGGTAAGCTGACGAGGAGTGGTTCCTTCGGAAGCCATGTTGCCAACAAGGTTTGCGTCTTTTGCTTTGATGCTTTCAGAAATAGCTTTTTTAAGTTCTTCGCCGGAAAGGCTGCCGAATTCGTTATCTGCAAGATATTTGAGTTTGAGTTCGTTGGGGGTACCGATAAGACCGTCGGTGTGGAAAGGAGAAACAACCGGGTCTGCAAGTTCCCAGATTTTGCCCTGAGGATCTTTGAATGCACCGTCGCCGTAAACCATAACTTCAACGTGTTTGCCGGTTGCTTCAAGAACGCGTTTCTGGATATCGAGAACAAGATCCTGGCTGTCGCGGGGGAAGAGTTTTACGGTGCTTTCGGTTGCTTTGTTGGAACCGAGAAGGCCGTATTTTTCATTGTAACCGCCGCTGATGGGAGCAGTAAGAATATCGTCAAGACCGAGGACGATTTTTGCGCCTGCTTTTTTGAGAAGACGTTTGCTTCTTGCGCGGGTGTGGATATCGCAGGTGAGAACGCAATCGGTATATTCAAGGATTGCTTTGGGCTGGTTTGCAAAGATGATCTCAACTTCTGCGCCTTCTTCTTTAACAAGGCCGCAGTAATAATCAACATAGTCAACACCGGTGAAGGGGTGTTTGTTTTCGCCGAAGAGTTCACGGTATTTTTCGAGAGTAAGAACATCGGTGTAAGGATCGACGCCTGCTTCATCGAGTTTATCAAGGCTTACAAGTTCGTTGCCAACTTCATCGGAAGGATAGGAAAGCATAAGAACAACTTTTTTGCAGCCTCTTGCAATTCCGCGGAGGCAGATTGCAAAACGGTTTCTGGAAAGGATCGGGAAGATTACGCCAACGGTTTCTCCTCCGAATTTTGCTCTAACGTCATCAGCGATGTCATCAACGGTTGCATAGTTGCCCTGGGCTCTTGCAACAACGGATTCGGTAATGGCGATTACGTCGCGGTCACGAATTTCAAAACCTTCGGATTCAGCTGCTTCAAGAACGGTTGCGGTAACCATTTCGCCAAGGTTGTCTCCCTGACGGAAAATGGGGCAGCGAATGCCGCGGGATACGGTACCAACTTTTCTGGTGTTTTCCATAAAACTACAGATCCTTTCTATATAAAGACTTTTTTTAACTATTGTAAAAAAGTCTATTTCTCTGCCTTTTTCGACAGAAAAACTAATATCTACAACAGAATATTATACATAAATATATTATTTTCCGCAAGATGTTTTTTATAATTTAAGGCGGCAAGTTTTGTAAAAATTTTTATTTTTTGGGTTTTTGTTTTTTGTTGCTATATCACAAAACAAAAAACGGAACGAGGGAGCGTTCCGTTTAACTTTTAGATCAGCTTTTTAAGAAGTTCTTCCGGCGAAATTTCATAAAGTTTTGCTATGGCAACAAGGTTGGAAGTGCTGGGCTCGGAAGAACCGTTTTCCCATTTTGAAACTGCCTGGCGCGAAACTCCAAGGCTTTCCGCAACAAATTCCTGGGTCATGCTTCTTTCGGTGCGGAGTTCTTTCAATGTTTCGCCAAGGGTCTTGCGGATTTCTTCCTGCCCGGGAGTAACATTTTCCGGTGCAGCAACATAGCTTTGTCCGGAAGGTTTTCTTTTATTGACATAAATAACAATAAAGACAATTGCGGATATTACAGCAATCAGGGAAAGCAAAAAGCCAAGGCCGAACAAAATAAAAATTCTTGAACCGATGATGCTCATAAAAATCTCTCCTTTCAACGCGGAGATTATACCACATAAAAACCGGTTGCACCACCAACTTTCGCGCAACCGTATCGCAACTTTAAGTTGCGCGGGTTATTTTTCCTCGGAATGGAGTGCGGCGAGATATTTATCCAGATAAATTTTATATGAAACGGCAATTATTGTGTTGCGCAGCATTGTTTTTGTGTCGTTGCTGTCGGTTCCGATTGTATCAAGCTTTTCCTTCAAACCGAAAACAAACTGGAGAACATTTTCAAATTCATTGCAGAAATAGTCATAGGCTCTTTTTGGTTCATAAGTTTCATGCTGCATTTTAAAAAGAAGACGGATGTCTTCCATTGAAAGAACGTTTTTTGCAACGGCAATAAAAAAGAGATATGCAATTTGTTCGCGGTTATATTGTTTTTTTATGGGGTTTTCGACAAGCCCTTTTTTTACGTAGTTGCTTACCATTGAACTTGTAAGAGAAAAATTATCCAAAGGTTCAAGGTATTCTGAAATATATTTTACAACCTGTTCAAGATAAAGTCCCACGTTGGGAATATCGTTATAACGGGGAAGAGAAAAATCGCTTATGGAATTTCGGATGGTATCTTTAGTTGCTTCTTTCATGGGAAAATCGCCTCCATAAAAGTATTTTACAACCAAAAACCGAAACAGTCAAGAATAATATATTACAACAGGGTTTTAAAAAACTCTTGACAAGATATTAAGTATCGTATAAAATTATACTCGTAACATTTGCTTTTCAGGAGGATAAAAATGATATATAAACTTGTTTCAGATTCTTCTTCAAATATTTATGAATTCGATAATGTTGATTATAAAAGCGTTCCGCTTAAAATTGTAACCGCAAAAAAAGAATATGTCGATGATATCAATCTCGATGTTGAAAAAATGGTAAATGAAGTTAAGGAAACAAAAGGAAAATCCGGAACTTCCTGCCCCAATATCGGCGAATGGCTTTCCGCTTTTGAGGGAGGAGAGGTCATCTTTGCAACGACCATAACCAGCAAGCTTTCCGGAAGCTATTCAAGCGCCGAAGAAGCCGCAAAAATTTATATGGAAGCACATCCCGAAGCAAAGGTTTTTGTTGTTGACAGCCTTTCCACCGGACCCGAAATGCTCCTTTTGATGGAACATATCCGCGAGCTTATGATTGCAGAAAAAAGTTTTGAGGAGATACGCGATTCTGTTACAGAATATCAGAACCACACAAATCTTTTTTTCTCTCTCGAATCTCTTACGAACCTTGCAAGAAACGGAAGAGTTAACCCTGCGGTTGCAAAAATTGCCGGCGTTCTTGGAATCCGTGTTTTCGGCGCGGCAAAAGAAGGAGTTCTCGATCCTATCCATAAAATCCGCGGAGAGGCAAAAACTCTTGAAGTAACTTTTGAAGAGATGAAAAAACGTGGTTTTTCCGGCGGAAAAGTACGAATCGACCATTGTTTTAATCCTGAAGCAGCAAAAATTCTTGCAGAAAAAATCCTTTCCGAATTTCCGGAATGCGACCTTAAAATCGGCGAAAACAAAGGTCTTTGCAGCTTTTATGCCGAACGCGGCGGAGTTCTTACCGCTTTTGAAAACTGAATTTTAAAAGAAATAATAAAAACGCACTTTTTCAAAAAAAGTGCGTTTTTTTATTTTCCGAAATATTTTTTAAGGCGTTCTTTTGTGGAATCGGAAAAATAAAGAAGGCTGGTGGAAACATCTTTTTCCGTGTCATTGGTGATATGTCCGGAAAGGCTTTTTCCGGAATGGCAGAGGATTTCTGCGAGTTTTGAATATTTTTCTCTTTCAAATGCCGAAAGATCCGTTTCGGTGTAATTGAAAATCGTGGAATATAAATTGCTTTCCGGGAGAAAGCGCTTCAGCCTGCGGTTGAGGAAAGCTGCGGTCATCCGGGAAACCATATCGCATCTTTCTGCTTCGGAAAAACCGGGGAAAGAAGTGATGTCACAGATTTTCTTTCCGTTGATGTTTTGGACGCCGGAAACAAGGTTTACATAAGTGCTGCCTTCGGAATAGCGGATATTTTCCGGGAGAATATAATCAAAAGTGCCTGCCTTTGCAATTATTTTTTCCGCTGATTCGCGGTTCCAGATAAAATATCCGGAAAGCTCGATCCCGAGATTGGTTTCAACTGTTCCGGCAAAAATTTCAGGCGTAACCGAAGAAAAAAGCGAACCGGCGGAAACAAAGACCCCGCCGTAATTAAGGGCGGCTTTTTCGGAAAATGTAAAAACCGGAATTCTGCCGGATTTTGCATCAAAATTTATAAGAGTGAAAGGGCCGGTTTTGTTTTTTTCGCTGAAAGCAAGGAGAAAAACCGCCTGCTCTTCTTCGAGGAAAGCCGTTTCGGAAAAGTTTTCCTGAACGGTATTTCCGGGAGTTCTTTCCGGAAAGGTAAAAATAAAAATCAGCGCAGCTGAAAAAAAGAAAACAAATCCCGCAGAAAAAGCAAGGATGAAAATTCGAAACTTCATAACAAAAGACGCCTCCGGAAAATATCTTTCCCCAAAAGCGTTTCTTCAATTCGCCGGATTTGTTTTCAGCGGAGTTTTGCGTATTTTTCCTTTGTTGCTTTTCCGCCGCGGATATGGCGTTCCTGTTTGTTTTTTTCGAGAACAGCCTTAACCTCGGAAAAAAGTTCCGGGTTAAGATGCCGGAGCCTTTCGGAAACGTCTTTATGGATCGTGCTTTTGCTGACCCCGAATTTTTTTGTGGCGGAGCGCACCGTTGCTCCTTTTTCGATTATGTATTCTGCGGCAAGAATTGTTCTTTCTTCCGGCATACCTTTCATAAAAATCC
>JAZUAX010000143.1:0-2832 GCA_045638185.1 Oscillospiraceae bacterium
GAAAGATTATTGCGAAAACTGGCTTCTCCGCCTCGGCATGAACAAAGAAAACCTTCGCCGCCGCGACCACAGCCCCGAAGAACTTTGCTTCTATTCCAAAGGCACCACCGACTTCGAATTCCTCTTCCCCTTCGGCTGGGGTGAACTCTGGGGCGTTGCTGACAGAACCGATTATGACCTTACTCAGCACAGCAACCATTCCGGCAAAACCCAGGACTATTTTGATCCGGAAACCAACGAAAGATATATTCCTTACGTTGTTGAACCTTCCCTTGGTGCAGACCGTGTAACCCTTGCATTCCTTTGCGATGCTTATGATGAAGAAGTTGTCGGCGACAAAGACGTTCGTACCGTTCTCCGTCTCCATCCCGCACTTGCACCTTTCAAAGCTGCTGTCCTTCCTCTTTCCAAAAAACTTGCTGAAGGCGCACTTAAAGTTCACGACGAACTTGCAAAACACTTCATGGTCGATTACGACGAATCTGGTTCCATCGGTAAACGTTATCGCCGCGAAGACGAAATCGGTACTCCTTTCTGCATCACCTATGACTTTGAATCCGAAACTGACGGCTGCGTAACCGTTCGTGACCGCGATTCCATGGAACAGGTAAGAATGCCCATCAGCGAACTTGTTTCCTACATCGAAGAAAAAATCGTATTCTGATTTTTAAACGAACCTTAACAAAAGCCGGAAAAGCAAAGCTTTTCCGGCTTTTTTCACAGTTGCAACCGTCGGTTGACAAATTGAAAAGCGAAGTTTATGGCATGCCACCGCAAATAATAGTATGATTTCATCAGACGGAAGAAATTCTTTCCGGACTATTGGACCGAGGTGAAAACGATGATTCTTGCAGATAAAATAATCGAACTGAGAAAAAAGGCCGGATATTCCCAGGAGGAACTTGCGGAAAAAATGGGCGTTTCACGCCAGAGCGTTTCAAAATGGGAAGGCGCTCTTTCCATTCCCGATCTTGATAAAATCCTTCTTTTAAGTGAAATTTTCAGCGTTTCTACCGATTATCTTCTTAAGGATGAATTCGGCGAAGAACTTCCCGCACCGAAAGAGGAAATCAGCGAAAGCAAATTCCGCAAAGTTTCAATGGAAGAAGCAAACGCTTTTATTAAGGTTAAGGACGAAACCGCTCCCAAAGTTGCCCTTGGCGTTGCAATGTGCATTCTTTCCCCCATTTTAATGCTGCTCCTGATTGGGCTTGAGGAAATGAACAGAATTCCTCTTACGGAAAACGGCGCCTCCGGAATCGGAATCGTTGTGCTTTTGCTTCTTGTTGCCGGTGCTGTCGCCCTTTTCATCACAAGCGGAATGAAGACTGACAAATATGAATACCTTGAAAAAGAGCCGCTGGAGCTTGCCTACGGCGTTGAAGGAATGGTAAAGGAACGTCAGAACCGCCTCCATGAAAAACATGTCCGCGACTGCGTAATCGGAATTTGTCTTTGCGTTCTTGCAGCGCTTCCAACTCTTATTTTTGCATTTTTCGAAAAAGCCGACGGCGAAGTTCTCTTCGGCGTTTGCCTCACTCTTATGATGGTTACCGCAGGAGTTTATGTTCTCATCCGCACCGGGATTCCCTGGGAAACCACCGAAAAACTTCTTCAGCAGGACGATTATACCATTGAAAAGAAGCTTACCGAAAAGAAAATGGAACCCATTGCAACAATCTATTGGTGCGTTATAACCGCAATTTATCTCGGTTGGAGTTTTTACACAATGGAATGGCACAGAACATGGATAATCTGGCCTTCCGCCGCTGTTCTTTACGGCGCTTTTTACGGAATCGCTCATTACATGGATAAAAAATAAAACAAGAAAAGCGGGAGGAAATTTTCCTCCCGCTTTTTGCCGTTTTTTGTCAATATAACTTGATACTTTGTACTTTATGTGGTAAAATTAAGTGTATTATTTTTTGCGTAAGGTGGTTCAAGTTATGTGCGAAGTTAAAAAAATTCTTCCTGATTCCCCTGAATATCAGCAAATTGAAAAACAGCTCTTTTTTAAAGGCGAGGAAACCCTTTCTCTTATCGAACATTTTTGCCGCAGCGAAAGTTCCTCCATTTATGCGTCTCTTGACGGCGAACTTGTAACCGGTTTTTGCGTAACCGATCCTTCTACCGGCGACGTTATGCACCTTCTCTTCATCGGTGTTCACCGCGATTACAGAAAATCCGGCATAGCTTCAAAACTTCTTGATGCTTCCATAGCCGACAATAAACCCAAAGCGGTTGTTGCCGAGGTTCCCCACAACTCCCTTCCTTTCTTCACCAACTATGGCTTCTGGGCCGTCGATTTCGGCGAAGACCTTTCCGGCAAAAACGTTTATTACGCAACTTATCGTGTAAGATAAATTAAAAATTTAAGGCGGGAACAAGTTCCCGCCTTTTTTATTGCAAAAAGAAAAGCCGCTCATATGAGCGGGATTTTTCAGTTCAATTCTTAATCAGAAAACCGGAACAACGGAAACGCCGTAGGTTTCTTCGATGAATGCTTTAACTTCTTCGCTCTGAACAGCTTCTACAAGAGCAAGAGTTTTTTCGGTTGCTTCTTCGCCGTTTCTTACTGCGATGATGTTGCCGTAGATCTGTGCTGCTTCGGAGTCTTTTGCTTCGGTTTCAAGAACAGTACCGTCGATTCCTGCACCGATTGCATAGTTACCGTTGATTACTGCGAAGTCAACGTCAGCAAGAATGTTGGGGAGCTGTGCAGCTTCTGCTTCAAGGATTTCAAGGTTTTTGGGGTTATCAACGATATCAAGAACGGTGATGTTGAAGCCGTTGGAATCATCAACAGTGATAAGGCCAAGATCCTGGAGGAGG
>JAZUAX010000144.1:0-7759 GCA_045638185.1 Oscillospiraceae bacterium
TACCTATATTGAAAAAACAAGCGACATAAACGACGAAATCGAAAGACTTCGCCATTCCGCAACCGCCGCGCTTTCCGAAAGGCGCGACGTAATAATCGTCGCTTCCGTTTCCTGCATCTATACTCTCGGCGACCCGATAGATTACCGTACAATGGTGCTTTCGCTCCGCCCGGGAATGGAAAAAGACCGTGACGAAGTTATAAACCAGCTCGTAAATATGCAGTATGAGCGCAACGACATGAACCTTATCCGCAATAAGTTCCGTGTTCGCGGCGACGTAATCGAAATTTGTCCCGCATATTCCGACGAAAAGATTTTCCGAATCGAATTTTTCGGCGATGAGGTCGACAGAATCACCGAGATTCATGCGGTCACCGGCGAAGTTAAAGGCGTTCTTAACCATGTTTCAATCTATCCCGCTTCCCATTATATCGTTCCGAAGGATAAAATGCTCAAAGCGGTGGATGAAATTCGCGCGGAATGTGATGAGAGAGTAAAATTTTTCCATGAAAAAGGAAAATTGATCGAAGCCCAGCGTATTGCCGAGCGCACCAATTACGATATGGAAATGCTTACAGAGGTCGGTTTCTGCAAAGGAATCGAAAACTATTCCAGAGTTCTTTCCGGAAGAGCGCCCGGTTCCTGCCCGACAACTTTGCTTGACTATTTTCCTGAAGACTTTGTGCTTTTCATCGACGAAAGCCACGTAACCCTTCCGCAGGTAAGGGCAATGTCCGGCGGCGACCGTTCCCGTAAAGAAAACCTTATCGAATATGGTTTCCGTCTGCCTTCGGCAATTGATAACCGCCCGCTGACTTTTGATGAATTTGACGGAAAGCTTAACCAGATAGTTTATGTAAGCGCAACCCCGGGCGCTTATGAAAAAGATCGCAGCACCCAGAAGGTCGAACAGGTGATCCGTCCCACCGGCCTTCTCGATCCGGAAATAAGTGTTCGCCCGGTTGAAGGTCAGATCGAAGACCTGCTTTCAGAAATCAACATGCGCGTTGAAAAAGGCGAACGCACCCTTATAACAACTCTTACAAAAAAAATGGCGGAAAACCTTACGGATTATCTCATCGGAATGGGAGTAAAAGTCCGTTATATGCACCATGATATAGATACGATCGAGAGAATGGAAATAATCCGTGATCTGCGTCTCGGAGAATTTGACGTTCTCTGCGGAATAAACCTTCTGCGCGAAGGTCTTGATATTCCGGAAGTAAGCCTTGTGGCGATACTTGATGCGGATAAGGAAGGTTTCCTCAGAAGCGAAACTTCACTTATCCAGACCATCGGCCGCGCCGCCCGAAATGCCGAAGGCAAGGTTATCATGTATGCGGATTCCGTTACGGAAAGCATGGAAAAGGCTATTCGCGAAACGGAACGCCGAAGAACTATCCAGGACGCTTATAATAAGGAACACGGAATAATTCCTAAGACCATCAAAAAAGACGTCCGCGACATTATTGAAATTTCCAGCCATAAAGATGATGATAAAGGCGGAAAACGCCGCTTGAGCTATAAAGAAACAGAGGAAGAAATCAAGCGCCTGACCAACGAAATGAAGGCAGCTTCAAAGATACTTGAATTCGAGCACGCGGCATATCTCCGCGACAGAATCAAAAAACTCCGGGAGCAAATGGAGGATGTACAGTATGAATCAAAGTTCCATCGTCATAAAGGGAGCAAGGGAACATAACCTTAAAAATATCGATGTTGAAATTCCCCGCGATAAGCTGGTTGTTTTGACAGGACTTTCCGGTTCGGGAAAAAGTTCTCTTGCATTCGATACAATCTATGCGGACGGCCAACGCCGCTATATGGAAAGTCTTTCTTCATATGCAAGAATGTTCCTCGGAATGATGGAAAAACCGGATGTGGATTCCATCGACGGACTTTCTCCGGCAATTTCCATCGACCAGAAAAACACAAGCAAAAACCCCCGTTCAACCGTGGGAACCGTTACGGAAATTTATGGCTATCTCCGTCTTCTTTACGCAAGGATCGGTGTTCCTCATTGTCCGGTTTGCGGAAGAGAAATCAAACAGCAGACCATAGATCAGGTTGTTGATCAGGTCCTTGCTCTTCCGGAAGGAACAAAAATCCAGCTTATGGCACCGATTATCCGCGGAAGAAAAGGCGAATACGTAAAAGAACTTGACGCTGCAAGAAAAAGCGGTTTTGTCCGCGTTCGAGTAGACGGAAGTATCTATGACCTTTCTGAAGAGATAAAACTCGATAAAAACAAAAAGCACACAATTGAAATTATCGTTGACCGCCTTGTTGTCAAACCGGAAGTTCGTTCCCGTTTAAACGATTCTCTCGAAACCGTAATGCAGCAAAGCGGCGGCCTTGCGCTTGTCAATATAATCGGCGGCGAGGATATGCTTTTCTCCCAGAATTATGCCTGCCCGGATCACGGAGCTGCAATTGATGAGCTTTCACCAAGAATGTTCTCATTCAACAATCCTTTCGGCGCTTGTGAAAAATGCACGGGTCTCGGTGTTTTTATGCAGGTGGATCCGGATCTCGTTCTTCCTAACAAAAATCTTTCAATCCGCGAAGGGGCAATCCATGCTTCCGGCTGGTATTATTACGAAGGCGGAATTGCAACCAACTATTACGAAGCTCTTTCGAAAGAATATAATTTCTCCCTCGATGTTCCGGTAAAGGATCTGCCGAAAGAAGCGATAGATGTTCTTCTTTACGGAAGCAAGGGAAAGAAAATTATGGTCAAGCGCGAAAGCGACAGCATGCACGGCTATTTCCAGAGCGAATTTGAGGGAATCATCAACAATATGGAACGCCGCTTCCGCGAAACAAACAGCGAATGGATGAGGGAAGAAATCGCTCTCCAGATGCGCGCTGTGGATTGTCCCGATTGCCACGGCGAAAGACTTAAACCGATTTCTCTCGGCGTAACCGTCTGCGGAAAAAACATCAGCGAATTTTCAAAGATGTCCGTTAAGGAAGCTCTCGAATTTGTCGAAAACATGCAGCTTACTGAAAGGGAACAGATGATTTCTCATCTTATCCTTAAGGAAATCAAAGCAAGGCTCGGATTCCTTAAAAACGTCGGTCTTGAATATCTCACCCTTTCTAGAAATGCCTCAACTCTTTCCGGCGGCGAAGCACAGCGAATCCGCCTTGCGACCCAGATCGGTTCTTCTCTTATGGGCGTTCTTTATATCCTTGATGAACCGAGCATAGGCCTTCATCAGCGAGATAACGAAAAGCTTATCGGAACGCTTGAGCATCTCCGTGATCTCGGCAACACCGTAATTGTTGTTGAACACGATACAGATACGATGCTTGCGGCGGACCATATAGTTGATATCGGTCCCGGAGCGGGTATCCACGGCGGAAACATTGTCTGTTCCGGTACTGTTGAAGATATTATGGCCTGCCCGGAATCCATAACCGGAGCTTACCTTTCCGGAAGAAAGAAAATCGAAATTCCGGAACAGAGAAGGGAAGGAAACGGAAAGAAACTTGTTGTAAAAGGTGCTTTTGAAAACAACCTTAAGCATATCAATGTGGAATTTCCTCTTGGAAAATTTGTTGTTGTAACAGGTGTTTCCGGTTCGGGAAAAAGTTCCCTTGTCAACGAAATCCTTTATAAAACCCTTGCCAAAGACCTTAATAAAGCAAAATGTATTCCCGGACATTGTGAAGGCGTTGAGGGCGAAGAATATCTCGATAAAGTTATCTGCATAGATCAGTCTCCTATCGGAAGAACGCCACGTTCCAACCCCGCAACTTATACCGGAGTTTTCACCGATATCCGAAATCTCTTTGCGGAAACAGCCGAATCCAAAGCAAGAGGCTATAATGCGGGAAGATATTCTTTCAACGTTCGCGGAGGAAGATGCGAAGCCTGTGAAGGCGACGGAATCATCGAAATCGAAATGCATTTTCTTCCGAACATCTTTGTTCCCTGCGAAGTCTGCAAGGGAAAACGCTATAACAGAGAAACTCTTGAAGTTCATTATAAAGGCAAAAACATCAGTGACGTTTTGAATATGACCGTTGAGGAAGCACTTCTCTTCTTCGAAAATGTTCCGAAGATCAAACGTAAAATCGAAGTTCTGAACGATGTCGGCCTTGGATATGTAACTCTTGGCCAGGCGGCAACAACTCTTTCAGGCGGCGAAGCCCAGCGCGTTAAACTTGCAACCGAGCTTGCAAAACGTCCCACCGGAAAAACCGTTTATATTCTTGACGAACCCACCACGGGACTTCATACCGCCGATGTCCATAAGCTTATCGAGGTTCTCCAAAAGCTTGTTGACGGCGGAAACACCGTAATCCTTATCGAACACAACCTTGATGTTATCAAAGTTGCGGACCATATAATTGACCTTGGCCCGGAAGGCGGAGACGGCGGCGGAACTCTTGTTGCAGAGGGAACCCCCGAAAATATTGCGGACTGTGCCGAATCTTATACGGGACAGTTCCTTAAACCGATTCTTGAACAGAAACTCTGACGGAGGAAAGAAAATGACATATTATTTTACAAGCAAAACACCGGATTTAAAAACTGCTGAAAACGCAAAACTTACCGAAAACAAAATGATTGCCGCTTTCTGCCTTGCAAATCCCCTTGAAGAACCCTGGAACTGGTTCCCCTGCGATTTCGGTTCCGACGGAACTGTTCAGTATCACGAACTTTTTGAAAACGCATTTAAAGAAGCAACGGTCGGCAAAACAGGCTGGCTCTATTCCGTTGAAGCAGAAGAAGAGGATGTTGAGGAAACCGGAGAAATCCTTACTGTTTGCAAAGCAAAAAAAGAACTTTGTGTAACCTACTCGGAAGAAATTCCGAACCTTTATGAATGGCTTATGGAGGAAGAGGATATGGGCCGTTTCCGCCTTTATACCTTTGAACAGCACAGCAGACAGGAATTTCTCCTCTGGGATAACTCGATTCTCCGCTATCTTTCCAAAAACAGAATGATAGAAAACGAAAACTGCGCTTATGCGGAATTTATTAAAGAAAAACTTCCGAAAATCTGGGAAAAGTATCTTAAGCTTTGCGGAAAATAAAAAAACGGCGGGAAAATCCCGCCGTTTTTTATATTTTGAAAATATTTTCTTTAAAACTATATAAAAATAACAAAAAATATGTTATGATAAATTATCAATACTTATCAGAAGGAGAGGTCTTTCCCAATGGCTGAACAGGCAATTTTTAAAAGTCAGACCTTCGGCGGATTCAACAAAGAAGAGGTACTTAAATACATAGATAAGATGAGCACGGAATATTCCGATGAGCATGAAAAAAGTGAGGCGGAAATTTTCTCTCTCAGAACAGAGCTTGAGGAAAAAGATATAAAACTTTCCAAAGCTGAAAACAGCCTTGAAGATCTTCAGGCAAAATATGACGAAATAATGGATGCTTACGAGGAACTGCGTCAGCATTACCTTATGCTTAAAGAACACAGCGATAATATCGAAGCAGAAAACGAAAAAGTTTCCGCAAGACTTGAAGCAACCGCAAAAGAGCTTGAGATCCAGAAAGAACTCAATGCTCAGCTTGAGGATAAACTTGAAGAAGAAGCAAGCAAAACCGAGATTTTTGTGCTTAAGGAACGTAAACTTAATGCAGCAATCGAAGATGCGGGCGAATCTGCAAAACACATGCTCGCTTCCGCAAAAGCCGGTGCTCAGAGTATGATTTCCGATGCTCAAAGTTCTGCGGAAAGCATAAATGATGAAATCGAAGGTTTCAGAAATGAGCTTGAAAAAACAAAATCCTTTATGCAGGATTCTCTTGCAGTGCTTATCCAGCGCCTTGAATATATCGGAAAAGCTGCTGAAGAAGCAAAAATACCCTCCGCAGGAAGAACCGAAAAAGCAGACGAAATTCAGAAGAAATATGAAACCCTTGTTTCCGAAACCGAGATAAAAACCAAAACCCTCAAGGAACGCTTTTTTCGTTGAGCCGCAAAGACCTCCGGTAATCGTTTCCGAAAAGGTTAAAAGCGGCGGAGCAAAGGGCTCTCCGCCAAGGCAAGTTCAAAACCAGCTTATGCGCCGTCCGGTTACGGCGATAAGAAAAAAACCAAAGCACCAGAGCTTTGCCGAAGGGGTAAAGAGCCTTCTTAAAGCGATAAAAAGTATGTTGTAAACCCATTTCTGACCGGAAAATTTCCGGTCAGAATTTTTAAAAGTTAGGAGAAATTTTGTGGAAAAATTAAGAATATCCTGTCCCTGCCTTTTGGGACTTGAAAGTGTGCTTGCTGGCGAAATGAAACGCATGGGTGCACAGAATATTGTTGCGGAAGACGGAAGAGTTACTTTCGAAGGAACTTTTGAAGATGCGGCAGCCGCAAACCTCAGACTTCGCACAGCTGAAAGAGTTCAGATAATCGTTGCAGAGTTTGAGGCAAGAAGCTATGAGGAACTTTTTCAGGGAACTCTTGCTGCTCCCTGGGAAGAATTCATCGGCAGAAAAGATGCTTTCCCCGTAAAGGGAAGAACAGTTCGCAGCCAGCTTTACAGCATGTCCGACTGCCAGTCCATCATCAAAAAAGCTGTTTGTAAACATCTTGAGGGTGTTTATCATCAGAGCTGGTTTGATGAAACCGGCCCCACTATCCAGATCCAGTTTATGATTCTTAAAGATAAGGTCCGCCTTATGCTTGATACTTCCGGTACCGGACTTCATAAACGCGGCTACCGCAAAAATTCCGTTGATGCTCCTATTAAGGAAACCATCGCAGCGGGAATTGTCGACCTTGCCCATATTTATCCGGATAGTGTTGTCTGCGACCCCATGTGCGGTTCCGGAACTTTGCTTATCGAAGCAGCCATGAAAGCTCTCAACATCGCGCCCGGCCTTAACCGCCATTTTGCAGCGGAACAGTGGGGCTGCTGGCCTTCCGAAACCTGGCAGCACCAGAGAAGCGCCTGCCTTGATGAAATTCGCCACGACACCACTTTCGTAGGTTACGGTTCCGATATTGACCCGGAAGCTGTTCGTCTTTCAATCGAAAACGCAAACAACGCCGGAGTAGGTTCAAAACTCCATTTTGAACAGCGCAATATGAAAGATTTCGTATTCCCGGAAGCGGAGAAAAAACTTATCGTTCTCTGCAACCCGCCCTATGGCGAAAGACTTCTCGATATCAAGGAAGCAGAAGAACTCTATCGTGCTCTCGGCAGAGTCCTCAAAATGGAAGAGGGAAGAAGCTTCAACATCATCTCTCCCCATGATGAATTCGAAAGTCTTTTCGGCAGAAAAGCAGATAAACGCAGAAAGCTTTATAACGGCATGATCAAATGCCAGCTTTATACTTATTACAAATGATGAATAACGAAAGTAAAACTCTGTATATTCCTCTTTACGGAAAGGCTCTCGTAAGCAAAAAAGGAATAATCCTTGAAGATAAAAAAGCCGAAGAGATATGGGAAAAAGAAAAATTCCCTCTCGGAAGAAAAAGCAGATCAAAATGGCTTGCCTATTTTATGGGAATGCGAGCCGCCGTTATTGATAACTGGCTTTCCGAAAAACTTTCCAAAAAGCAGGAAAGCACGGTGCTTCATATCGGATGCGGGCTTGATTCCAGAATCGAAAGGGTAAATGCACCTTTTAAAATCTGGTACGATATCGACCTTCCGGAAGTTATCAAAATCAGAAAAGAATATTTTTCCGAAAACGAAAAATATAAAATGCTCGGTGCTTCCGCTATGGAAACAGCATGGCTCGATGAAATCGAATCTACTGAAAACGCCGTTATCGTTATGGAAGGTA
>JAZUAX010000145.1:0-4852 GCA_045638185.1 Oscillospiraceae bacterium
CGGAGGAATATTATATTTCTATGCCTGCTGAAGATGAAGAAGTTTTCAGCGACGAATTTGTCTATTCTTTTGAAACACAAAGCCGCCTTAATAAATATATTCAGGAACACGGGTATTCCTATATCACACTTTTGGAAGTTAACCATGTGATAACCCGAGATGCTTTTCTTTCTTCCAAATTCCGTTTTAGCGATTATCAATATAAAATATCTTTTAAGGCCACTGACCCGTTATTAAAAACAAAACCAGCAGGAAAATATCTTTCAAAATATATCAACGGTTCTTCATCTGAATTTCCGGAACAGTGTAAGATTTTTTTGGAAGAGATTGAGTCCAGAGGATGCAGGACGGTCGGAGATTTTTATGTTTACTATCCTAAATCCAATTTATTTTCTTTTTCGGAATCGGAAAATACTTGTTTGATTTCTGTAAAAATTGAAGAATAAAAAAGCAACGAGTTTGAGTGAATATGTTGTTTTAAGCACAATGTATAATATAAGCGAATACGATTCTCAGTACTTATGGTACAGGGCTCTACACCAAACCCACAACATGATAAAAAACAATGGATTTAGTAGGGATTTGAGCACAGCTGTAAATTTACGGCTGTGCTTATTTTATTGCAAGATTTTATTAAGGAAGATAACCCCGGTACCGAAAGAACAACGCATGACAGAGGAACACTTTTTATCCGAAGATGGATAAGGAGTGTTTTTGTTTGAAATATACACATTTTTAAAAGTTGGTTTTCAGTAATTTTAACAACAGTTTTTTTATTGACTGTTTTCGTGATTTTTGTTATACTGCTCTTGTAATATAGGCAATTTGCATATATTTGTTAACTTTATCAACATTATTTTTGGTTGTTTTTTATCAACAATCTTTTCCTTGTTCAAGGAGGCACAAAATGATTTTAAAAACATCTCTTTACGGAAAAACCTATGAATTCAAAGATGTGAAAGATGTTCTTGCAAAGGCAAACGAACCGAAATCCGGCGACGTTTTTCAGGGTATAGCAGCGGAAACAGCGCTTGAAAGAGTTGCGGCAAAAGTTGTTCTTTCGCATCTTACCGTTGGTGACCTTACAGAAAACCCTGCCATTCCTTATGACAGCGATTTCAGCACAAGGGTAATCCTTGACGGACTCAACACTTATTATTACAACAAATTCAAAAATTGGGCCCTTGGCGATCTCCGTGAATACCTTATAGATTGGGAAACCGCAGGAAACGATATAAGAATCATCGCTTCCGGTTTTTCTTCCGAAGTTATTGCCGGACTTGCAAAACTCATGAGCAACATGGATCTTGCCTGCACCAGCAAAAAACTTATTGTTACAACAAGGGCAAACACCGAAGTCGGCCGTCCGGAAATTCTTCCTTTCAGAAGTCAGCCGAACCACCCCACCGACGATATCGACGGCATTATGATTTCTGTTCTTGAAGGTATTGCTTACGGCTGTGGCGATGCAATGATCGGCGTAAACCCCGTTGAAGATAACGTTGACAACACCAGCAGAATTGCTTATGCGCTTTATGACTTTATGGAAAAATGGGAATGCCCGACCCAGTCTTCTGTTCTTTCCCACATTACCACCCAGATGAAAGCAGTCGAAGAGGGCGCTCCTCTTTCTCTTTTCTTCCAGAGTATCGCAGGCAGCGAACCTGCTCTCAAAGCCTTCGGTGTAACCAAAGAAATGCTTGATGAAGCAAATGACCAGATTCACCACATGGGTATCGCATACGGCCCGAACCTTATGTACTTTGAAACCGGACAAGGTTCCGAAATGTCTATTGATGCGGACTGCGGTGTTGATGAAATGACCCTTGAAGCAAGAACTTACGGATTCGGTCGCCGCTATGCTCCTTTCTGCGTAAACAACGTAAGCGGATTTATCGGACCGGAAACCATTTATGACGGCAGAGAAGCTCTTCGTGCCCATCTTGAAGACCAGTTCATGGGCAAGATGAGCGGTCTTCCCATGGGAAGCGGATGCGCTTATACCAACCACATGCATTGCGACCAGAACGACCTTGAAATCATCGATATGCTCATGTGCTTCGTCGGAACAAACTATGTTGCAGGTCTTCCCCTTGGCGATGACGTAATGCTCAGTTATCAGGATAACAGCTATCACGATAACGCAACAATGCGCCTTCTTACCGGACGCAAACCTGTTGTTGAATTCCACCAGTGGATGATGAAACTTGGACTTATGAGAGAAGACGGTTCCCTTACCAGGGCAGCCGGAGATGCTTCTTTCTTCCTCCGTAACTAAGAAACATAATCATTGATGAAAAGGAGGAATTACAATGGCTAATCAGAAAGAAATCGAAAATCTTGTTGCAAAAATCGTTTCAGAAATAGTTAACAAAACCGAAGCAGAAGAAAAATGTGAATGCAAATGCTGCTGCGACGAACAGATTCCGGATATTACCGTCGTAAGACATCAGGACGATTTTCACGTTCCGGATGCAGTAAATGAACCGGAATATATGAGAATGAAAGCAAGAACTCCCGCAAGAATCGGCGTTTGGAGAGCGGGTACCCGTCTTAAAACAGATACTTTCCTTCGCTTCCGTGCAGACCATGCGGTTGCAGTTGACGCTGTTTTCACCGAAGTTCCGGAAGAAGTAATAAAAGAAATGGATATGCCGGAATTCCGCACAAAATGCCACAGCAAGGCTGAATATCTCCAGCGTCCTGACCTTGGAAGACTTTTTGATGAAGAAACCGCAGCAAAAATCAAAGCTGAATGCAAACAGAAACCCACCGTTCAGATAATCGTTTCCGACGGACTTTCTTCCACCGCGGTAACCGCAAACATCAAAACCATACTTCCAACTATCATGCAAGGACTTAAACTTTATGGACTTGAAGCCGGAACGCCGTTCTTTGTAAGATACGCAAGAGTTGGCGTTATGGATCAGGTAACCGAACTCCTTGGAGCAGATGTTACTGTAAACCTCATCGGTGAAAGACCTGGACTTGCAACCGGTGAATCCATGAGTGCTTACATAACCTATAAAGGCTTTGTTGGTATGCCTGAGGCTGGAAGAACCGTTATTTCCAATATCCACAAAGGCGGAACCCCTCCTGTTGAAGCAGGCGCACATATTGCGGAACTTGCACAGAAAATGCTTGAACAGAAGATTTCCGGACTCGGACTTCGCATTTAATTGCTATATCCGCGATTGATTGATGCGGAAAAGTAATATACAAAGTATTTATAGCAGTGATATTTTTATAAAAGCACCCTTTCTGTAATTAGCAGAAATGGTGCTTTTTTATATAAAGTTTTCCGATAAAATTAACGCAAATTATTGTATACTCGTAACGAATGCGGCAGGATTTTAACTTTTGCCGTACCTTAAGTTGCGAGGGACTGCCACCGTTCATTTTCACAACACGGACTTACCAAGGCTGTCCTCGGCGAGTCCGTGTTTGCGATTGACTTAGCCAGTATTTCCTACATCGGAAGTAAAGAGAGTATTGTCGGTCACGGATCGTCTCCACCATCGCTATTCACGTCAAAAGTGAATTTAGCAAAAGAAGCACCTAGCCAACATTTAGTGGCTAGGTGCTTCTTTTATTCGCGATACCGACTAAAACCAATCCGTGAGCATGGATGGTGCAGGAGCTGAGGATATTCGGAGCATATACTGCGACATAAATTGACTGCAAAATAAAAAATATGAAAATTTTTGAAAAAAGTTGTTGACAAATGGAAAAACGTGTGGTATTATAGCAAAGTTCGCTTCAGAAACGACAAGTGCGAAGCGGGCGGGATGCCCCCAAAAAGGGATGCATTCCTGAGGCTAAGTAACCAGAACCTAAAGCGAAAGCCAAGGGGAAAAGGCCTGAAACCGCAAGGAAGAAGGCAGAGGCGCTGATGTAGCTACTGTGAGGCAAAACAGCGAACGGTGAAAGGAAACGCAGAAAGCTGAGTACCGGAACCGGAAGGAAGGCATGGAAACAGGCCGGACGGAAGAGGAAAAAGCACCGGAGGAACCGCCGTCAGGGGAGAACGGGAAGAGGGGAAAGGAAAGAACGGAAGGCTGAGTAGTCAGAACCGAGCGAAAGCGGACGAAAGAAAGCGGATCGTAAGGGGAAAGCCCGAAAGCGAAAGCATAAGGGAAGCACCGGTGGAACAGCTGTGGGAGCGAAACCGGGAAGGACGAAAGGAAACAAACAGAAAGCCGAGTACAAGAACCGGGAAAGAAGACATGGGAAACTAGGTCGGAAAGAACGGGGAAAACCAACGAAGCGAAAGCGGAAGGGGTACACCGGGGAAGCCACTGTGAGGCAAAGCCGGGAAGAAGCGGAAAGGAAGAAACAGAGGCTGAGTAGCCGGAACCGGAAGAGAAGCGGACG
This sequence comes from Oscillospiraceae bacterium, assembly GCA_045638185.1. Taxonomy (GTDB): domain Bacteria; phylum Bacillota; class Clostridia; order Oscillospirales; family Ruminococcaceae; genus UMGS1668. The sequence continues at coordinate 4,375 of JAZUAX010000145.1, forward strand.
AAAGAAAGTGGATCGGAAGGGGAAAGCCCGAAAGCGAAAGCATAAGGGAAGCACCTGAGGAACAGCTGCGGGAGCGAATCAGGGAAGGGCGAAAAGAAACGAACAGCAAAGCCGAGTACAGGAACCCGGAAGGAAGGCATGAGAAATCAGGCCGGAGAGAAGGGGTAAACCGAGGAAGCGAGAGCGGAAACGGGCACCGGATAAGCCACTGTGAGGCAAAGCCGGGAAGAAGTGGAAAGGAAGAACAGAAGGCTGAGTAGCTGGAAACTGGAGGTAAGCGGACGAAAGAAAGCGAGCCGAAGGCGGAAAATACCGAAAGTGAAAACGGAGGGTAAGCACCTGTGGAACGGCTGTGGGAGTGAAGCAGGGAAGAGCGAAAGGAAACGAACAGCAAAGCCGAGTACAGGAACCTGGAAGGAAGGCACGAGAAATCAGGCCGGAGAGAAAGGGGAAACCGAGGAAGCGAGAGCGGAAACGG
>JAZUAX010000146.1:0-3315 GCA_045638185.1 Oscillospiraceae bacterium
GTCTTTGTTTCCGACAGCGTAACTGCTGCCCAGAACATATACCAACTTATCGGTAACATAGCGCTGACGTTGTTTTCCGCAGTTTGCCTCAACCAAATCAAAGGAGTCCTGTTGCAGATAAACAGCATCGAGCATTTCGGATTTTAAATAGGTAATGTAATCTAAAAGGGTAGTACCTTCTTCACCGACAACCTTCATCATTGAGCCGATCTCGTCGCCGTGATGAAGAATGTCTTTACAAAATTCCAATTTTTCGCTGTCAATAACGCTGTTATATTTTGACCAAGAGATAAGCGGATCAATGGCAGGATATTTTCTTGCATCCGAACGTTCACGGGAAAGACCGTGGAATGCACCTACAACCTTTAAAGTCGCCTGTGTTACGGGTTCCTCAAAGTTGCCGCCTGCAGGGGATACAGTACCGCCAATGGTAACGGAACCGGTACTGCCATCGGGGAGACGAACACAACCTGCTCTTTCGTAAAATGCCGCAATATAGGATTCCAAGTATGCAGGGAAAGCCTCTTCACCGGGGATTTCTTCAAGTCTGCCCGACATTCCACGCATCGCCTGTGCCCAGCGAGATGTTGAGTCTGCCAACATAAGAACATCAAGTCCCATTTGGCGATAGTACTCAGCAAGTGTTACCGCAGTATAAACCGAAGCTTCACGGGAGGCAACCGGCATAGAGGAAGTATTACATATAATAATGGTTCGTTCCATAAGTGAACGACCAGTTTTAGGGTCGGTCAGTTCGGGGAACTCAGTCAGTGTTTCAACGACCTCACCTGCACGTTCTCCGCAGGCGGCGATAATAACGATATCTACATCCGCATATTTTGATGTGGTATGCTGCAACACTGTCTTGCCTGCACCGAACGGTCCGGGAGTGCAATAAGTCCCGCCTTTTGCTACGGGAAAGAAAGAGTCGATAAGACGAACCTTGGTTTCCATTGTTTCGGCAGGTGCCAATCTCTCGCTGTAGCATTTAACCGCGCGTTTAACAGGCCACTTAAACGACATAGATACGGGTATTTCACGAGCACGTTCATCGGTTAAAACCGCAATCGTATCTTTCACGGTATATTCGCCCTTTTCAGCAATGCATTTTACCGTATAGTTACCAAGCAGATAAAAGGGAACAAAAATTTTATGTGTAAACGGGCCTTCGAGCACGGTTCCGATGTATTCGCCCGCACGAACAATGTTGCCGACTTGTGCAGTCGGTGTAAACTCCCATTTCTTTTCCGAATTCAGTCCGTCTGCGTAAATTCCTCTTTCCAAAAACCAGCCTGCCTGTTCTGCTAAAACAGGAAGTGGATTTTGCAGTCCGTCATATATCTGACCGAGCAATCCGGGGCCAAGATCTGCCGAAAGCATATCTCCCGTAAATTCAACCGTATCCCCACACTGAATACCATCGGTCATTTCATAAACCTGTACTTGAGCAATGTTGCCTTTTATACGGATAACCTCGCTTTTAAGGGCGGTATCACCCACAAAAACATAGCATATTTCGTTCATAGAAACGTTGCCGTCAAACTCTACCGACACCAAGTTTCCGTTTATGCTTACTACCTTTCCTTTATTTTCGGTCATTGTTTTGCCTCCAACCTATCTCCATTTAAAATGGAGTCGTATATATTTTTGTATGCTTTTTCTCCGCTCTTTGTATCAAACTGCCTTATGCGAAGAAGCAATTTTAATTTTAGTCCGTAATAGAAAATATAATCCTCAGAGAAACTATCCATAGGCCTTAGCGTTTCCAAGATTTCCAAACGGTAACCGTTTAGATATTTTTCTGCTTCCATTGGATTTTCGATTTCTATTGCTGCACTCGCTGCCTTGATATACTCCACCGGAAAAATTCTATTCTCTGTATCGAATGGCTTCTTCATTTTCTCTGCCCGAACTTTGCCAAGAGCAAACCGAAGGCTTCTCTCGCTTTCGTTCCAGGCATCAATCAATGCAGAGCCGGAGTTCTCGCTGTTTTTGGGAGGTGATAGGGTAAGCTTACTCAGCATTTCCTGCGCTCTTTTTCCTAAAAAACGGTTGCAAAGCTCTGCAAATCGTTCTTCGGTAATCGGAAGGGGAGTATTTTCACTTATCCCATCCAAAGACGGCAACTGCGATATTAAATAATATTCAGCCATAGCTATTACTTCGCCTCTTTCAAAAGCTCGGTAACCTTAGGGCTAAGATAATTTGAAAGCATATCCACAACCGCCTCTGATGAATAATCGTAATATGCGCTGCCGCCCTTTACAGCAATGCGGAAACCTCCATCAAAATTATCATTCGCCTTCAAAGTAATACCCTTTAACATTTTTTCTTTAAGTGCCGCCAGTAAGGTTTCTTCCAATTGATTAAGGTCTTGCGTATTCAAAATTACCGCGATATCTTCTGCATCAGGCTTATTTGCCCAACTTTCAACAATGCTGATAATCAGACTCGCGAATGCATCCGATGAATATACTGCAGTAACATTTTCGCCAACGATAGCCCTAAGTTCTCTCGTTACACTTTCTCTGAAAGAAATCAGCAGATTGCGACCTGCCTGACGAATAGCATCTTCACTTGATTTCGTCATTCGCTCGGTTTCAGATTTTGCACCGGCCAAAATTTTATCCGCCTGTGCCTGTGCATCGGAAATAATTTGTTCTGCTTTTTCGTTTGCGGATTTAAGTATAGCTTCAGCCTCGGTTTCAGCAGCTTCTACACCATCCTTTTTAATTTGGTCAATCAGTTCTTGGAGTTGTACTTCCATAATGCTATCTCCTTTTTGTATTTAGTTAAATTTACTGCCAAGAAACAAAACGGATCCAACTTCCTCTGCAGACAGCTGGATCCATTAATGTAATTATAACAATTCATTTTTTGTATTATAGCACGCTTTTCTTATTTCGTCAAGTCTTTAGAAGAATAAGTCCACAAAAAATTTTTTGCAAATTCCACAGTGCAATTTGAAGTAGAATTCAGTGTGAAAATTCATCCACATATATCCGCTTAAAAAGCAAGTTTAAATAAATAAACGGATAAGTCTATAACTCATTAGACTTTATAACAGTTTGAATATTTAGTTTTAGCCGACCGTAGCAGCAAAAAACGTCCATCCCTTCGCATTTTAAGTCGAAATCAGCAGATTTTCACTCAAATTTATGCAAATCCGAGCCCAACAAAAATTAGCGGAAATCCTAGTGTTTATGCGATTTTTTCGATGTTTGTCATATTATATTATACACAAATAATATTATTGAAGCGAAGTGAAATTCACCTCGCTTTTGCTATGTATCGGTCAAAATGTGCTGTTTTTGT
>JAZUAX010000147.1:0-3811 GCA_045638185.1 Oscillospiraceae bacterium
GCACAGTTTCTGAAAACGAGGAAAGCATAATATATTCCGTTGCCGTTCCAAAGGCGAAGGCTTTTAAAAAGGCGGAAGGTTCCGCCGGTTAATCAGTTGCGCTGCTCCGGTGTGTTCGCATCCACACCGTCAGTTATATAGAAGGAAGCAGAAACGCTTCGTCAAAGACACATTCCCCTGAAAGAACACAAAGGGCCGCCGAAAGGCGGCCTTTTGTGTTTTGTTCCACGTGGAACTTTTATTTTTCGTTGAGTAAAAGAAAGTGGATTTTTCCCGCAAGCATAAAACAATGGGATTGTTATTAATTGAAATCGTTTGAATTTGGTTACAACCCCTCAGTCACCTACAATGACAGCTCCCCTTACACAGGGGAGCTTTTTATGTTCCACGTGAAACATTTTTATAAAATATCATAAATTTCACAAAACATCATTGAAAAAAACTCTGCTCTCTATTATAATAAAAAGGTAATAATAATAAGCGGAGGAAAGAATGGGCAAAATTATAGCATTCGCAAACCAAAAAGGCGGCGTTGGAAAAACCACCACCGCAGTTAACCTTTCCGCGGCGCTTGCATACAGAACAAGGGGAAGAGTTTTGCTTGTGGATTCTGACCCCCAGGGCAACGCAAGTTCCGGTCTTGGAATCAACAAAAGGGAAGTTAAACATTCCGTTTATGACGTTGTTCTTGGAAATTGCAGCGCAAAGCAAGCGGTTATCCGTACAAAATATAAAAATCTTGATATACTCCCTTCAAGCATAGATCTTGCGGCGGCGGAAATTGAACTTGTTGATATGGAAAACAGGGCGCTTCGTCTTAAAACCGCTTTGGCAATGATCCAGCAGGATTACGACTATATCTGCATAGACTGTCCGCCTTCTCTCGGACTTCTTACTCTCAATGCTCTTGCGGCTTGCAGCAGTATTCTTGTTCCGATCCAGTGTGAGTTTTATGCTCTGGAAGGACTTTCCCAGCTTATGGCAACGGTCCGCACCGTTAAAAGACTTTATAACAGCTATATTGATATGGAAGGCGTTCTTCTCACAATGTATGACGCAAGACTTAACCTTACCATGCAGGTTGTTGAAGAAGTTAAAAAATACTTTCCGCAGAAAGTTTTTAAAACCGTTATTCCGAGGAACGTCCGCCTTTCCGAGGCTCCTTCCTTCGGCGAACCGGTAATTTATTATGATTTTGCATCAAAAGGAAGCCAGAGCTACCTTGCTCTTGCTGATGAAATTATTGCAAACAACAGAACGGAGGGATGATTTTGGCAAAATCCAGAGGACTTGGCACGGGACTTGATACCCTTTTTGCTGACCAGAGCGCTTTTTCCGCAGAAGATTCCGGAATAAGCACCGTAAGACTTTCGGAAATTGAGCCGAACTTATCTCAGCCGAGAAAAGAATTTGATGAAGAAGCTTTGGGAGAACTTGCTGATTCCATTGCGGCACACGGAGTTTTGCAGCCACTTCTGGTAAGACCGATGAAAAACGGAATGTACCAGATCGTTGCTGGCGAAAGAAGATGGAGAGCAGCAAGAATTGCAGGACTTTCCGAAGTTCCGGCGCTTATCCGTGAACTTTCCGATGAAGAAACCGACCAGGTTGCGCTTATTGAAAACCTTCAGAGGGAAGACCTCAACGCAGTTGAAACCGCGGAAGGTTACCGCAGACTTATGGACAAATACGGTATGACCCAGGAACAGCTTTCCGAAGCTGTTGGAAAATCCAGACCCGCAGTTGCAAACACTCTTAGAATTCTCAACCTTCCCGCGGAGATCCTTCCGCTTGTTTCCTCCGGAAAACTTTCCGCAGGACACGCAAAGGCGATTCTTTCCGCTCCGGAAGAAAAACGGGTTGAACTTGCGAAAACCATTGTTTCCGGAGAACTTTCCGTAAGGGAAGCGGAAAAAATGGCCGCAAAAATAGGAAAAGAATCCAAAGAGACCCAGAAAAAGAAAAAGGATTCCTTCCCGAAGGATAAATTCTACAGGGAAATGCAGGTTGCAATGACCGAAGAACTTGGCAGACCCTTTAAAATCACCGAAAACGAAAAAGGCGGAACAATTGAGCTTCCGTTTTACAATAAAGAGGAACTTGCAGATTTTTGCGAGCGAATCCTTAAAAAGAAAATGTAAAGATAAGGAGAAAAACCGATGCTTGATATTAAATTTGTAAGAGAAAACGCAGAACTTGTTAAAGAGGCCTGCCGCAGAAGATTCAAACCCATGGACGAGGCTGTTGATGAACTTGTTGACATTGACGCACAGCGCCGCAAACCCAACGCAAAAACCGACGACCTTAAAGCACAGCAGAACCGCGCAAGCAAACAGATCCCGCTTATGAAAAAGAACGGCGAAGACACCACCGCTCTTATGGCAGAGATGAAACTCATCGCCGAAGAAAGCAAAAAATGCGGAGAAGAACTTGCAAAACTTGAAGAACGCCAGCTTGAACTTATCCTTAAAATTCCGAACATCCCCAACGAAGCTGTTCCTTACGGAAAAGACGACACCGAAAACGTTGAGCTTCGCCGTTGGGGCGAACCCAGAAAATTCGACTTTGAGCCGAAAGCACATTGGGACATCGGCCAGGATCTCAACATCCTTGACCCGGAAAGAGCAGGAAAAGTTACCGGCGCGAGATTCCATTTCTATAAGGATCTCGGCGCAAGACTTGAACGCGCAATTATGAACTATTTCCTCGATACCCACACCGCAAACGGCTACACCGAAATCTTCCCGCCTTTCATGGCAAACAAAGCTTCCATGACCGGCACCGGCCAGCTTCCTAAATTCGCTGAAGATATGTATAAACTCGAGGGCGAAGATCTTTACCTTATTCCTACTGCAGAAGTTCCGGTAACCAACTTCCACAGAGGCGAAGTTCTTGATAAAGCAAGCCTCCCGATCAAATACTGCGCATATTCCGCTTGCTTCCGTGCAGAAGCAGGTTCCGCAGGCAGAGATACCCGCGGTCTTATCCGCCAGCACCAGTTCAACAAAGTTGAGCTTGTTAAATTTGCAGATCCGGAAAAATCTTACGAAGAACTTGAAGAACTTACCGGCGAAGCAGAAAAAGTTCTCCAGGGTCTTGGCCTTCCTTACAGAGTAGTCGTCCTCACCACCGGCGACCTTACCTTCAGCTCCGCAAAAACCTACGACATCGAAGTATGGATGCCTTCCTACGGAAGATACGTCGAAATTTCTTCCTGCTCCAACTTTGAGGATTTCCAGGCTCGCAGAGCAAACATCAAATGCAAAGACAAAGACGGCAAAGCTGTTTTTGCACACACCCTCAACGGTTCCGGCGTAGCGATCGGCAGAACCACCGCTGCTATTCTTGAGAACTATCAGAACGAAGACGGCTCCGTTACCATTCCGGAAGCACTTCGCAAATATATGGGAATGGACGAAATTAAATAATAGGGGAAAGGAGCGCCTTTTGGCGCTCCTTTTTAAATAGAAATAGCCCTTCAGAAGAGGGGTTGTCTGCGCAGCAGACAGAGGAGGTAAATACCAAATATTTCCAATTGTGTATATACAAAATATACAATGAACCGGCAAAAAATTCGTTCAAGATGAGCAAAAGAGAAAATTGAAAAACTTTTGCGAAAAAGCAAAAAAAGGGCTTGAAATTCCCGTGTAAAGGTGTTAGAATAGTTAAAATTTACACGTGAACATAATAACAATAATAAATTTCAGGAGGAGAGCGCAAACATGGTAAACCCGAACACCAATGAAAAATTCCTTTACGAAGGACTTACTTTCGACGACGTACTTCTTATTCCTGCAAAATCTGATGTACT
>JAZUAX010000148.1:0-1807 GCA_045638185.1 Oscillospiraceae bacterium
GTTTTCCAAAACGATTTTTCCGGTAACTTCTCTGCCTTTTTCCGCAGTGGGCGGCAAAACCGCCTTTGCGGAAATTTTGTTTTTTACCGCAAAGGCAGTTCCAAAGCTTGCCGCTGCAAGAAAAAAAGAAAAGAGGGTAACGAAAAGAGCAAAGGCAGAATTTTGCAAAACAAAAACTAAAAAGAACGCAATTTCAAAAACCGCAAAAATCAAAAGCGGCTTTATAATTTCTTTTTTCATTTTATTTTAAACTCCGTGATTTCCGGTTTTTTTACCTTTTTGGTGATTTCGGAAAGTATTTCTTCCGCAGAAAGTTCGTGCAGTCTTGCCTTTGATTCAAGCAAAATTCTGTGCGCGCAAACATCGGAGAAAACCGCTTCAATGTCGTTTGGGATAACGTAATCCCTGCCTTCAAGGAACGCAAAAGCCTTTGCTGCACGGCAAAGAGCAAGCGCACCGCGAGGGCTTATGCCAAGCTGAATATACTGGTTATGCCTTGTTTCTTCAACAAGTTCGGAAGCATAGGCATAGACCGCATCCGCAACAAAAATGTTCTGCGTTTCGGTTATAAGTTCATTAAGGGTGTTTTTATCCGTCACCGGCGAAATTTTATCAAGAGGGTTTTCGTGGTGGCGGTCTTTCATAATTTCGATCTGGCTTTTAATGTCCGGATAGCCCATGCTTGTTCTTATAATAAAACGGTCCAGTTGGGAGGAAGGAAGCATCTGGGTTCCGGCGGAACCTGCGGTATTCTGGGTTGCAAGAACGATGAAAGGTTTCGGAAGTTCATGGCTGATTCCGTCAACGGTAACTCTTCGTTCTTCCATTGCTTCAAGAAGTGCGGATTGGGTCTTGCTTGAAGTTCGGTTGATTTCGTCCGCAAGAAGAAGGTTCGTCATAACAGCGCCGGGTTTATAGCTGAGCTCTCCCTTTTCCCTTTCATAAACCGAAAAGCCGATGATATCCGAAGGCATGGTATCGGAAGTGAACTGTACCCTTTTGTTTTCAAGTCCAAGCACTTTTGAAAACGCCATTGCCATGGTGGTTTTTCCAACACCGGGAACGTCCTCCATAAGAACATGACCCTGGGCAAGAATTGCCATAAGAACCTTTTTTATTACGTCATCTTTGCCTATGATTACCTTTTTTATTTCGCTTTGAATTTTTTCAAGCTGTTCGTTCATTTTTCAAATCCTCCGCATCAGTCTGTAAAAATAAATGCGCCGCTTTTTCCGTTTTCAAAATTTATAAGCGCCATAAAAGCCATCATGGCCTGGTTTGTTGCAAGGGCATCGCCTTTTCCTGCATCAATAGTGTGGGAAAAAGTTTTGTCCTTCTGGCGAAAATCAAAAAGCGCATCATAAACGGAAGCTTTGTGTTTGATAAATCTTTCATCCGTTCTCGGGTCGATTCCGTTTGCGCAAAGGGCAATTATAACCTGGCTTGCGCTTTCGGAAGTTTTTCCGCCCATTCCGTCAAAAGTTCCGTCACCGTTTTGCGCCGAAGAAAGGAATTCTATTCCCTTATCAATAACCTTTTTGATTTCCGGATTATCGGAATATGGTGCAAGGGCATGAAGCGCCATTCCGGTCATATCAATATCCGAACGGTCGCCAAAACCGAAGGAACCGTCCTCATGCTGTTCTGCGATAAGTGAAGAAACCATGCTTTCTCTTGTATATTTTGCACCTTCCGGGATTTCATAATTTCCGCAATCAAGAGCAAGCAGAGCATAGATAAAGCCGTTTATGCCCTGGTTCGCAAGGTCTTCGTTTATGTAATTATAAATTCCGTCCGCAACAAGATT
>JAZUAX010000149.1:0-3657 GCA_045638185.1 Oscillospiraceae bacterium
ATAAAAACAAAACCGAAAAAGTTTTTTGTTTAGTAAAAATTGACGGATTTTGAAAAATTGCTGGGTTTCGGAAAGAAAAAACGGTAAAATCGTCCCTGCAGAAAGCTGTTCCTTTGGAGAGAGGAATGGCTTTTTGAAAAAAGCTAAACCAATTACGGAGGAAGTTTAACATGAAAAAAGCTCTTGCTCTTATGCTCGCACTCATGATGACTGCGGCTATGGGTGTGACTTCTTTTGCTGACATCCCTGTTATAGACCTCACCGAGGAAATCGGAAGTGCTTCCGGCACTTATATCAAAATTTCCGATTCTGACATTTGGACCGCACCGCCTTCCAGTACCGGAAGTTCCGCAACCTATTACACCAACGGAATGGGCGGCGTGGTTTATTTTTCCATGATCTTCAAACCCAACACTTATAAAGACGTTAAAGTCGAAACCACCGGCATCGTTTCTGCAGAAGTTCTTGATTATGATCCTTCTGTATATTCCGCAAACGATGAAGTTTGGGAACCCATCAGCGAAAACATCAACTTCAGCATTAACGATTCCAAAAGCGGTTCCGTTATCGGTTATGACAAAGTTACCACTGTTGTGAACAAAGGTACTTATGACGAAGCAACCGGCCTTTTCTCTGTTACCGAAGAAGGCAAACCCGTTGTTTCCTATGCAATCGGCGGTTCCGCAGAAGCAAAAACTGAACTCAACAGCGACAAAACCGAACAGACTGTTGTAACTGTTGAAACCATTAACTTCAGCACCGATTACATCGAAGTCCGAGCAGCAGCAAAAGCTCTTAACGATGCAGGCAAAACAACCAGATATGAAGCAGCATGCAACCAGGATGTTTATATCGTTAAGGTAAAAGTTGCAGATAACTTTGGCGTAAACTATTCCAAAGGTACCTTCCAGGCAAAAGCAACCGGCGCTACTGACGGAAAAGCTTATAAAGGTATTAAAAATGATGTTATTGCCGACGTTGCAATCGCTTCCAAAGATACCGTTGAATATTATGCTGAACATTACAAAAACAACGCAAAAGGTGAACTTTTCCCCATCAACGAAACTACCGGAAAAGCTGAATTCGGTTACTGGGATTTCTATGAGGACAGAATGTCTTCCGCAAAAGCATTTGTAATTTCCACCACCGCTTTCCGTGCAGTTGCAGGTAAAGGTCTTACTCTTGTTAACAGCAGCACCGACCCAAGTGTTATTGTTGAAATCGATGAAGTTTCCGCAAACCAGAGCGGCGTTAACTTCCTTAACGACAGCGGCGCAAAATATAAAAAAGTTGACGGAGAGCAGGTTTTTGATAACTACTATCTCGATTTCTACGGTACCCAGCCTATTGCAAGTAATTTCACCATTACCTGGAAACCCGGATGCACCTACGGCGAACTTCTCAGCAAATTTAAAATGAACACCGATGAAAGTGAAAAAGTTACTTTCCATCTTAACATCAACGGCAAAGACAATAAGCTTGTTATAGATTACAGCAAAGTAAATCTCTATGATGAAGTTGAAATCGAAATCGAACGCGAAGCAGGTTCCACCCTTGGCCGCTACATTCTTTCCGGCAAAAAGGTAACCGCAGGCGGTTCCACCGGTTCCGGTTCCGGCAATAACGGCGGAACTTCCGGCGAACAGAACCCGGATACCGGTGCAGAGGATATGATCGGCATTGTTTCTGCAATGGCAGTTGTTTCTGCTGCTGCAGGCATGGCTCTTGTTCTCAAGAAAAGAAAATAAATTTTTCTAAATATCAAAAGTCCTTCTATTAAAAAATCCCTTTCGGAACTCTCCGCCGAAAGGGATTTTTATTTTATATACAAAAACCGCATAAAATCGTGTTTTTTGTTGACAAACAGGTTTTGTGGTGCTAGAATATAAGCCCGAATAATTATTATAACTTAAAATATATAAAACGTATAAAAGGGAGGGCGTTTCTGTGGTTATCGGAAGAGAAGGCAAAATTGATTCCATGGAAAAAAACTGGGCTTCTGCCGGTGCAAAGTTTGTTGTTGTTTACGGAAGTCACAAAAGCGGAAAAACAGCCGTTCTTTCTGAATTTGCAAAAGAAAAACGCGGAGTTTTCTTTTCTGCGGAAAAACTTAATTCGTTTATGAATCTTCGACTTTTTGAAAAGGCGGTTTCTGAATTTTCCGGAGAGGAAGAGGATTTTCCCACCTGGAAAGTTGCTTTTAAAAGAATTGGAGAATTTGCAAAGGACGAAAGGTTCCTTCTTGCGATAGATGATTTTGCGGACCTTGTTTTTGAGGACAGAACCATTCTCAAAGATTTCCGCAATGCTTTTGAAAATGAATGGCGAAACAGCAATATTTTCGTTGCAGCAGGCTGCGGAAGAGTTTTCTTCACCGAAACCGAAATTCTTGCGGAAAACTCTGCGGTTTCAATGCGCCGTCCGGTTATCTATAAACTGGAGGAACTCGATTATTTTGATTCTGCAAAACTTTTGCCCAAAGAACTTTCCGCAAAAGACAAAATGAGATACTATTGCTGCCTGGGCGGAATTCCTGAATATCTCAGACTTGTTGAGGAAGGAAAAACTTTTGAGGAAAATATCAGAAGAATTTTCCTTGAAAAAAATTCCCCTCTTTCAAGAGAACCTTCGATGCTTTTTCTTGATGAACTTCGCGAGCCGGAGTTTTATAATTCCATTCTTTTTGCTCTTGCAAAAGGAAGCCAGCGCATAAATGAAATTGTTACGGAAACGGGAGAAAGTTCCACAAAAGTAAACAAATATCTGCTTACCCTTCTTCAGATGCAGATAGTCAACAGAGACATTCCTTTCGGAGAAGAAAACAAGGCAAGCAGAAAGGGCGTTTACAGTATCGGATCAAAAGCTCTTGCATTCTGGTTCCGTTTTGTTCTTCCGAATAAGACTGCTATTGCTGAGGGAAAAAATATAATTGAAAATCTTGAAGAAGAAATCGACAGATATATTGACGGAAAACTTTATGAACAGGTTTGTGTGCAATATATGCTCCGCAAAAACAAACAGGGAATGCTTCCGTTCCTCAGCTCTGTGATTTCAGGATATTGGAATTCTCTCAAAGAATACTCCGATGCAAAAATTGTTGCGGCAAACCAGCGTAATCGTCAGATTCTTTTTGCGGAATACAGAAAAAGTTTTTCCGAACCCGGAGAACAGCTTCTTTCAAGACTTCGCAAAAACGATAAACTTTTTACGGAATATTGGGAACGTTTTGATATGCTGTTCTCAATTGAACCGTTTCCGAGAGAGATCCGCAATCTTGAGAACATGAAATTCAAACTGGTGGATATTGAATCTCTTTATAAATAAATGAATATATTATAATATATAAAAAGAGCAGACCATAAGGTCTGCTCTTTTTTGGTACGCCCGACGGGAATTGAACCCACGCACCCGGCTCCGGAGGCCGGCGCTCTATCCACTGAGCTACGGGCGCAAAATGCTATAAATAGTATATCAAAAATTTTTTTAAATTCAAGCAAAAAAAATCGAAAAAAGGTATTGACATTTGTTTTTGAGTTTGCTATAATAACAAAGCTGTCACTTCGAGTGACACGAAAAGCAAAGGACCTTGAAAATTGAACAACAAGAAAGAAACAAGAATTAAACCCTTGTATTCATTTGAGTAAATTCCAAAAGTAA
>JAZUAX010000150.1:0-5954 GCA_045638185.1 Oscillospiraceae bacterium
TCATCCACCGCTTTGAGCATTTTATCTTTCGGAACGATATAATGGGAAGCAGGATATATCGAAACATGGTTAAGAACACCTTTAACCTCCCCGGTAACCGCATGGATCTCTGTAATTCGGTCGACCTCATCACCGAAAAATTCGATTCGAAAAATCTTTTCGTCTGAATATGCGGGACAAATTTCGATTACGTCGCCGCGAACACGGAATTTATTTCGGATAAGGTTCATGTCGTTGCGCTCATACTGCATATTTACAAGCTGGTTTATAACGTCGTCCCTGTCTTTTTCCATTCCCGGACGAAGCGAAAGCACCATTGTGCGGTAATCTATCGGGTCACCGAGGGTATAGATGCAGGAAACAGAAGCAACGATTATTACGTCGCGCCTTTCAGAAAGTGCTGCGGTTGCGGAATGGCGGAGTTTTTCTATTTCATCATTTATGTCGCTTGTCTTTTCGATATAAGTATCGGTGGAAGCGATATATGCTTCCGGCTGATAATAATCATAATAAGATACGAAATATTCAACACTGTTTTCCGGAAAAAACTCTTTGAATTCGCTGCAAAGCTGGGCCGCAAGTGTTTTGTTATGAGAAAGAACAATTGTCGGGCGGTTGATTTTTTCGATTACGGAAGCCATGGTAAAAGTTTTACCTGAACCTGTTATACCGAGAAGGGTCTGTTCGCGGTCGCCGCGTTTAATTCCTTCAACAAGTTTTTCAATTGCCTGTGGCTGGTCACCGGTAGCTTTAAAAGGTGAAACAAGCTTAAAATCCAAAAAAATCCGCCCCCTTTGCTGAACATTTGTTCGTTTTGGTGTATCCTTCATTATACAATATTATTGATTTTTAGTCAACAGCATATACCCTTTTGTCTTATAAAGAAAAAGACGCCGGACGGCGTCTTTTTCAGTAAATCATATGCTTCCAAGTATAAAATCGAGAAGGCTGGGTTCAGGTTTGGAATCATCGTTAAGAATAGATTCCATAAACCCTTCGCGAACTCCGACCGAATAGATTTTCATTCCGTCACAGCCTGCTTTTTCCATAACTCCTGCAAGAACCGCAAGGCCGGGAACAAGAGTGCGGATTCGCTTTGGCGCAAATTCACCAATAAGCTCCTTTGCCTCTTCAGGAGCCTCCGTAAGAAGCTTCAGCATGATATTCACGTTTTTGAGGGAAAGTTTATCGCCCTTTTCTATCGTGGCGTTATAAAGCGTTTTAATGGCCTTTGCGGTACCGCCCATTGCAAAAAGAGTTCCACCGACAGTTTCAACTCCGGTTTCAGAAAGGGATTCTTTAACACAATTTTTAATTGCGGAAACTTCCTCCATAGTGGGAATCTCGCCTTTTACAAAATTCTTCGCGGTGCGGCTGCTTCCAAGAGGATAACTTGCGCTTTTTTTCGGACCTTTTTCGTCAAAAGTGAAAACCTGGAGCGAACCTCCGCCGAGATCACATCCAATTCCGGAAGGAACATCCACAACACTTTTGAGTGCAAGATAATCGTATTCCGCTTCCTCATCGCCGGAAATCATTCTTATCTTTATTCCTGTACGGAATTCCACCTGTTCAAGAACATCCTCCGCATTGTCGATATAGCGCAAAGAAGCGGTTGAAAAACATTCGACCCTGTCGCAGCGATAATGTCTGCAGGCCTGCTGATGTTCTTCAATTGCCTGAATAATATGCTCTATTCCGTCTTGTGAAAGAGATGTTCCGGCGGTGTTTTCCACAATTTTCGAATAAATCGCAAAATCGTAAATACTGCGGTATTCTCTATCCTCTGTTTCAAAAATATCGAGACGAAGGGTGTTTGTTCCAAAGTCAATGATGCCGATTCTCATAAAATCTCCTCCGGAAAACAATTTATATAATTATTTTATCACAAAAACATTCTTTACTCAAATAAAATATATTATTCAGGAAAGATTTGTGCTATAATATTTATGTATCTTCAGAAAAAGGAGAAATAATATGAAAGATATAATTATCATCGGCGCCGGCACTGCCGGTCTGACCGCTGCTATATATGGACAGAGAGCAGGTCTTTCCTGCACTGTTTTTGAAAAATACGCTCCGGGCGGACAAATTGTAAACTCCCCTTCCATCGAAAACTACCCGGGAATGTTCGGCGTTTCCGGATACGATTATTCCATGGCGCTTTTTGAGCAGGCACAGAAACTCGGTGCTGAGGTTCAGTTTGCGGAAGTTCAGGGTTTTGATTTTTCCGGAAAGGCCAAAAAAGTTATCACCTCCGCAGGAGATTTTGAGGCAAAAGCAGTAATTATCGCAAACGGAGCTGCAAGAAGAAAAATCGGCTGCAAAGGCGAAGAAGAATTTGAAGGACGCGGAGTTTCCTATTGTGCAACCTGCGACGGAAACTTTTTCCGCGGAAAAACCGTTGCCGTTGTCGGCGGAGGCGAAAGCGCTTTTGAGGAAACCGAATATCTTTCCGAAATCTGTGATAAAGTTTATCTTATCCACAGAAGAGATATTTTCAGCGCCGCAAAAACCGCTGTCGATTCTGTGCTCAAAAAGAAAAACGTTACCGTGCTCACAAATTCAGTAATCGAAGAAATCAAGGGCGAAAATGCTGTTTCTTCCATAATTCTTAAAAACAGATCCAACGGAAGCACTGCTGAAATTCCTCTTTCCGCTGTTTTTGTTGCAATCGGCCTTATTCCGGATAACAAAATTTACGAAGGCGTGCTCAAACTTGACGAATACGGATATTTTGATTGCGAAGAAGATTGCATCACGGATTGTGAAGGCATTTTTGTTGCCGGAGATACCAGAAAAAAAGTTCTCCGCCAGCTTGTAACGGCGGCTTCCGACGGTGCAACCGCAGCAAACGCCGCAGCAAATTATATCAGAAAGAATTTTTGATTTTAAGAGGTGCTCATAATGCGCGATTATAAACTCGAAACAGAAAAAAGAGTGGCTTTTATCAAAGAAAAAATGGCTGAAGCCCACGCAAGCGGACTTATTTTCGGAAACAGCGGCGGCAAGGACAGCGCTCTTGTCGGAATACTGTGCTCAATGGCAACCGACAATGTGCTTGCGGTTGCCATGCCCTGCCATTCCAAACGCAACTATGGCGAGGATATGGACGATGCTGTTGCTCTTGCAAAGGCCTTTGATATTCCGATGATCACCGTTGACCTCACCGAAACCAGAAGCGTGCTCACAGAATCCATCGGTCCGGAACTTTCTCCCGCAGCTCTTTCCAATATTGCTCCACGCCTTCGCATGACCACGCTTTATGCCCTTGGCCAGACCAGAAACGCACTTGTTGTGGGAACCGGAAACAGAAGCGAACGTTATATGGGTTATTTTACAAAATGGGGCGACGGTGCTTTTGACCTCAACCCTATTGCAGATCTTACTGCCACCGAAATTTTCGAGTTTTTAAGATATCTTGATGCACCGCTCAATATAATCACCAAAGCTCCTTCCGCCGGACTTTTTGAAGGACAGACCGACGAGCAGGAAATGGGTGTAACCTATAAAGCAATCGATGAATATATCACCACAGGAGAAACCGATCCGGAATCCAAAGCAATCATCGACCGCTATCACAGAGTTTCCGAACACAAGCGCAGAATGCCCACAGTTTACGGAGAATAATTTGGAGGACAAAATGTCAGCAAAACAGGAATTTATTGAGATTTTTAAAGAAAATGTAAAGCGCCCGGGTTCAGAAAAGCTTTTGGAATGGCTTTCCCAAAGCGATTTTTTCACCGCACCGGCTTCTACAAAATATCATTCCGCTTTTGAGGGCGGACTTGTTCAGCACAGCCTTAATGTTTACAAGCTTCTTAAAAAACGCTGTGCTGAATATGGAATTACCGACGGAGAAAGCATTGCTATCTGCGGACTTCTTCACGATATTTGCAAAGCAAACTTTTATACCATAAGCTACCGCAACGCAAAAAACGAACGCGGACAGTGGGAAAAAGTTCCTTACTACACCGTTGACGACCAGTTCCCCTTCGGTCACGGTGAAAAATCCGTTTTTGTTGTGGAGCGCTTTATGCGTCTTCGTGAAAACGAGGCAATTGCCATCCGCTGGCACATGGGCGGATTTGATGAAGCGGCAAAATCCGGCGGTTTCAGCATAAGCCATGCATATGAAAAATATCCTCTTGCGGTCCTCCTTCACATGGCAGACCTCGAGGCAACCTATCTTTCCGAACAGGGCCCTGCGGAAAGCATTATCTGATTACATAAGGAAGTATAAAAATGAACATTACTCTTGAAGCAGAAGAATTCTGGGAAGCCTTTTGCGACCACAACGCAGACCTTAACAAAGAAGAACTTTATTATGACGTATGGCAGTTCCTTGACGGAAAGCGCGGCTGTGACCGACTTGCTTCTCTTTGTCTTGCAGGAATCAAAACCGCAACTTCCAGCGTTTATGAAACTTTTGAAATCGATGAGATGAAAGTTCCGGAAGCAGGTGATTATTCCATAATCCTCGACAGCGATGAAGTTCCGCTTTTTATTCTTAAAGATACTAACGTTGAAATTAAAAAATTCAGCGAAGTTGATGCCGATTTTGCCTTTAAAGAAGGCGAAGGAGACCAGAGCCTTGAATATTGGCGCAAGGCCCATGAAAAATATTTCAGGGAAAAATGTGAGGAATACGGTATTGAATTTTCCGAAGACACCCTTATTCTCTGCGAAGAATTCGAGGTTGTTTTTCAGTAACAAAAAAGGCGGTCAACGACCGCCTTTTTTATATTCCCTGTCGGAATATTTATTGAAAACCTTTTGCTAAAGCTATATAATAAAACTGAAAGGGGGAGTTTTTATGGATAAAAGAAAAGGAATTTTCACTTTCACTTTAATTATACTTTTTATCGCCGCTTTGATAATTGTTCCGTGGTATAAAGAATTTTCGGACAAATGGTACGTTAAATATGAAGGAAAATATTATAACGTGATCGGTGCAGTTACTTATGAAGAAAACATAGGCGAAGTTGTTGGCGAAATTAAAAGAATCACTCCCCGAACTTTTTGGAATAAAGACGGCGACAGCAATTTTTCTTTTGAGGGCGCAAGAATCGCCATTGTTTCCGACGGAGATTATGCTGTTGAAAGAACTGTTTATTGGGCCGACACCGGCGAAATCCGTTCGGAATTCTGGATGATGCAGGACCCGGATGAATTAAAACAACAATGATTTTTAAGGAGGCGTTTTTTTGAGTTCCCTTTCAAAAAAGCTCTATCTTATAAAACGCTTCGGAAATTCGCTTTTTACATATAATTGCGCAAACTGCGGAAAAGCGGTTTTGGGGAAATGCCTTTGCGAAAAATGTTCGGAAGAACTTGTTCCTTCCGGAAATTATTACAACGGTTTTGCCTGCGCATATTATTATAAAGGTCCGGCAAGAGAAGCTGTTCTCTGTTATAAATTCAAGCCCAACTACGCTTTTTGTCTGGATACCCTTTGCGATTGGCTTCTGAATGCTTATGAAAAACTCGGAGAAAAAAATTTCGATGCAGTAATTCCTGTTCCCGCATTCGGAAGAAAGGAAACAAGACTTTCGGAACTTTGCAAAAAATTTGCGCTTATGGCAGAACTTCCTTTTTCTCCGGAACTTCTCAGAAAAATCCGCAAAACAGCAAAGCAAAGAGAACTTTCCGCTGCCGAAAGGCGGCTTAATATCGATGGAGCTTTTAAAGCGGAAGATTCTGTTTTTGGAAAAACGATACTTCTTGTTGATGATATTTTTACAACCGGAAGCACAGTCTCAGAGTGTGCCAATGCTCTTTATGACAAAGGCGCCGAAAAAGTTTTTATAATCACAATTCTTAAAACCATATATGAAAAAGAGGAGTAAACTAAAAAATTTACTCCTCTTTTTTTATAAAGTGATAAAAAAAACGGCGAACCTTTCGGTTCGCCGGATTTCAAGCTGTTAGAATTGCTCGGAAACTAACATCTT
>JAZUAX010000151.1:0-6256 GCA_045638185.1 Oscillospiraceae bacterium
TTTTCTCTTGCGGTACTCCGTGTTCTGTAAAATAAAAAAACGGCTTAAACAAGCCGTTTTAACGCATCACAAAAAAATAAGCCACCTAGCAAGCAAAGCTTCGCTAAGTGGCTTATTCTGTAATTTTTCACGCTATGTGAAACTCTGTGGTGGAGGCGACTTATTAAGTCCCTTTTTTACGAAAACGCAAACTTAAGGCTTACGTGCTCATCTTGAGCACGGTGCTCAAACTCCCTCCGTTGGCTTGGTAAAACGGGTTTTTGGTTTGGCGCGAAAAAGGGTAGGTACGGGCAAAATCAATTTTAGTGGAAATTGGCAAAACTATTGCAAAAACAGCCCCTGCAAGCGGTTTGCAGAGGCTGTTTTTGTTTGGGGGTATTATAAAGGAAATGTGGATTACTGAATGGTCCAACCGCCATCAACGATGATTTCGGTGCCGGTAAGGAATTCATTTTCAATAGCGAAAATGATGGAGTGAGCGATTTCTTCCGGAACACCGGTACGTCCAACAGGAGTTACTTCGCAATAATATTTGTAAGTTTCTTCGCCGCAGCCTCTGCCGCCGATTGCGGTATCAACATGGCCGGGATGGATGGTGTTTGCGCGGATGCCTTTCTTTCCGTATGCGATAGCAATGGATTTGGAAAGACCTCTGAGGCCGAATTTTGTAAGGCTGTAGAAAGGAGTATAAGCGTTACTTACTATACCCATGATGGAAGAAACGTTTACGATTGCACCGGGAGTTTCCTGTTTAAGGAATTCGTCGATTGCGTATTTGCATCCGTAATAAACGCCGTCCTGGTTTACACCAACAATGTGTTTGTATTCTTCGGTGGTATATTCATGAAGGAATTTTGCGGGGCAAATACCTGCGTTGTTTACCATGATATCAAGATGTCCGTAAAGTTTAACGGTTTCTGCAACAACATTTTTTACCTGTTCTTCGTTGGAAACGTCAACTTTGAAGAAAGGAACGTTAAATTCTTTTGCGGTTTCGTTACCAAGTTTTTCGTCCCAGTCTGCGATTACTGGAAGGCCGCCTTTTGCAAGGATTGCTTCAACGGTTGCTTTGCCAATGCCTGCTGCGCCCCCGGTTACGATTGCTACTTTTCCTTTAATATCAAACATGTTCGTGTCCTCTTTTCTGTTTTATTCGATCCGGCCAAGAGAACCGGAAGATAACAATGATAAGGTTAAAAGGCTGTCGCCAAGATGTACATTCTGGACTTTTGTCTTGTCGCAAGAACGCAAATCGACCGGAGCAAAGTTCCAGATGCCGTCAACATTTCCTATGACAGCCTTTTTCATAATGCTTTCCGCAACTTCTGCGGGTGTTGTTATTACAACAATATCTGTTTTGTTTTGTTCAAGATATTCTTCAAAAAGGTTTATATTAATAATTGGAATTCCGTCAAGCTGCATTCCGATTATAGAAAGATCGTTATCGAAAATTGCTTTTACAAAAAAGCCTTCCTTTTCAAAATCTTTATAACTCGCAATGGCTCTTCCAAGGTTTCCTCCACCAACAATCACCATATTATGCTTTATGTTGATTCCAAGAAGTTCTTCAAGTCTTTCTTTTATTTCGGAAGTTTTATATCCGCTGATTCCTCCGCACATAAAGAAATCCTGACGAACCTGGACATCTTTATTTCCTGCTCTTTTGGCAATCATGGATGAAGTTATTTTTTCAATTCCTTCTGTTTCCATATAGCAAACATTTCGGTAATATACGGGGAGACGTTTTATCACAGCTTCCGGAATGTCCTCGATATACAAACAAAAGCCTCCTTTTTTGAAAAAAACAAGCGATACAGAATTTTCCGCACCGCTTGTTCTGATCAAGTTGTGCCTTTAAAATTATTTTACGTCTTTAAATTTAAGGCAGAATACCATCATAATTGCTGCGCATATTGCAGGGAGCCAGAATACGGAAACAAGTCCGAAGGGGCTGTTCATAAGTGCAGTGCAAAGACCGCCGGAAACGGTGGAACCGAAGGTACCGGCAAGACCCATGAATGCAAGACCGCTTGCAAGATCCTGGGGTTCAAGGATGGTCATAGGATAAGTATAAGGAGCGATGGAGTTTGCGCTGTTCATGCAGGAAATTGCAAAGCAACCTGCAAAGAGGATTCCGAAACCAACAGCAGTGTTGGTGGTCATACCAAGGCAGAGCCATGCAAGACCGGAAACAAGGGTACCAACACCCCAGATCATAACCATTTTTTTGTATTTACCGGTTTTTGCAGCAACGCTGCCGAAATAGGTGGTGAGGAAGGTTGCAATAATCATACCGGGGACACTGATAAGACCTGCGATAACGCTGTCAGTGCCAAGAGTGTACTGTGCATAGGTGGGAGCATAGGATGCTGCGCCGTTTGCAATGCAGTAAACAAGGGAGAGCATGAAGATGCAAACATAATATTTATTTTTGAAAAGTTTTACAGGGATGATCGGGTCTTCTGCTTTTTTCTCAACAGAGATAAGAAGAACGGCAGCAACAACTGCAGCAGCAAGAGCAGCAAGGATTACGGGAGAAGTCCAGCCCATGGAACCGCCGAAGTTCATTGCAAAAGTGAAACCAACAAGGAAAAGGGTTGCAAGAGCGATACCTGCGCCGTCAACTTTGCTTCCTTTTACTGCGGAAGGAGCAATGTTGGGAAGGCCGTATGCGCACATTACGAAACCGATTGCGAGAAGTGCAATGCCGATGTAGAATTCAAGTCTCCAGTTGAAGGAGCAGAAAACACCGGTGATAGGAGATGCAACGATAAGAGCAACGGTGGTAAGGGTCTGGTTGTAACCGGAATATTTCGGAGCCTGATCCTGGCCGAAGATTGCGGAAATGATAACGAAACCGTTCATCATGAAGAGACCCCATGCAAAACCGGAGATCATTCTTGCGATGGTGAACATCCAGAAGGAAGTGGAAACTGCAACGCCTGCATATGCAACAGCATACATTGCAACAGAAATAAGGAAGAGTTTTTTGTGGCCGATTTTATCACCGATTTTGCCGCCGAGCGGGATGGAAATGCTTCTTGCAAGGCATTCGAGAGTGAAAATCATACCAACAGAATTGATGTTGTTGAAAAGTTCAGCAACGGTGTAGCTATATACGCCGCAGCCTGCGATGAGGAACATCGCAATAAAGTTTACGATAAGAAGGCCGATAAAGCCTATCATTTTTTTATTGTCTTTCATTCAATTAACCCTCAATCTTTCCAAAAAGTACACACTGTTCATACCATGCAGGGTTGTGTGCCATAAGGCCGCCATCTGCAACAAGGGTGGTACCGGTGATGTATTCAGCTTCTTCGGAAGCAAGGAAATAAGTTGCATTTGCAATATCTACGCCCTGATTACGTTTTTTGTCAACAAGGATCTGGTGGTCAAGAGTCTGGATAAGTTTCTGACCGATTTCTGGCATGGAGTTATAAAGTTCGTCGGTCATAATAAGGCCGGGGATAACGGTGTTGCAGCGAATGCCCTGTCTGCCGTACTGGGAAGCAATGCTTCTGGAAAGATGGATAAGAGCTGCTTTTGCGCATCCGTATGCAAAGGTATCGTGGTCACCAAGATAACCGCCGATGGATGCAATGTTTACAATGTTTGCGCCTTCATTTTTAAGAAGGTGGGGAATTGCATATTTGCACATAAGCCAATGTCCGCGGAAGTTGATGGAAAGGCATGCATCAAAATCTTCTGCAGAGATATCTACAACGGATTTGTCCATGCCGTTATAGAATGCGCAGTTTACGAGGATATCAAGTCTGCCGTAAGTTTCGATTGCTGCATCGATTGCTGCTTTAACCTTTTCTTCATCGGTGATGTCGCAAGCAACAAATTTTACGTCATAGCCAGCATCGAGAAGTTCTTTTTCGGTTGCTTTGCCGTTGATTTCGTTGATATCAGCGAGAATAACTTTTGCACCATTTTTTGCGAACTTTTTAGCAATCTCTTTGCCGCTGCCGCCTGCGCCGGAACCAGCAGAACCGGTTACGAGTACTACTTTTTCGTTCATCATAAAAAAATACCTCCAAGTTGTTAATGATTTAACCAAATCATAACATAGAGGTATCATTATGTAAAATTCATCTTTTTTATGAAAGCTATGCCTTTTTGTTATAGATGTCCTTTATAAGTTCCTTTTTATCCTCAGAAAGATTTTTTCTCGTTACCGCTGTAATATCATATGTATTACCTTCAATCGGAATTGAAACAAGCCCATCATACAGTGTATAAGGAAGTAAATCATGTCCCAGGAAAAACTTGTTTTTATCCGAAAGAACGCTCAACAAAGAAGTGTTATAATTTTCTTTAAAAACCATATTGGATACATTGATTCCGTTTTTTTCACAATATTTTTCCATCATGAAATACGAAGTTTCCAGGTTCCAGTTGGCCTCAATACATACAACCAACTCTTTATTTGAAATTTCTTTAAAGCTTATGCTTTTCCGATTTGCAAACTCATTTTCAGATGAAACTATAATCGCCCTATTTACTTTTCCCAATGGAAAAGTCTCAAAATCTTCTAAAAATATATCATAATCCGAAGTGGATATTGCCGCATCCACAATGCTTTCTTTCAGCTTTTGCGTTATTTTAAAAGGATCAAGATACTCTACTGCACAGTTTTCAAGAGGAAAATCTTTATTTATAATTCCTTTTTCGCGCATTTTGAGGAAGTCAAGCGTATAAAGCACAGCAAGGCTTATTTTCGGATCTTTCATTGCCTTTATATTTTTTATGTCTTTTCTTAACGAATATAAAAGTGGTTTTGTAACTTTATAAAACTCCGTTCCTTCGGAAGTTATTATAAGTTTATTTCTGTCTCTTATAAATAAAGAAAAGCCAAGTCGTTCTTCAAGCGCTTTTATGTTTTTGCTGAGGTAAGGCTGGGAAACATAGAGTTTTTCCGCCGCTTTTGAGATATTTCCGCATTCAACAACTTTGATGAAATAACCGACATTTTTAAGATTTATATCCATATCACTGAAATATGTCGATTCGCTTCCCTGATATGTAATTTCATCCGAAAAATTCATATTTCCCGACCTCCAAAAACGTTAATATATTAATAGTATAACGTTTTGGATTATATACTGTCAAGAATATGATATTTTCCTCATTTTTCTCCGACTTTTTTCTACTGTTTTCTCGTTAATGACATAACAAGCATATAATTCATATTTTGGATATTTGTACACTTTTTAGACCCCTCCACCAATCCCCAAAACTTTTCTCTCGGCAAAGGTTTTTGCCTTGCTTTACATCATAAATCGCCTATTGAATTCACCTCGTGCAGTCCCTTTTACACGTAAACTTATTTTTTCGATATATAACCAAAAATCTGCTTTTTCGGTTTTTCTCTTGCGGTACTCCGTGTTCTGTAAAATAAAAAAACGGCTTAAACAAGCCGTTTAAACGCATCACAAAAAAACAAGCCACCTAGCAAGCAAAGCTTCGATAAGTGGCTTATTCTTTAATTTTTCACTCTACGTGAAACTCTGTGGTGGAGGCGACCCATTACTGCCCAATTACTCGGAAAATCTATATAGATGTACTGCTTAGGACAGTCGTGAAAACCGGGATGGCGACTAAATCCACAAACCCTGTTTTTGACCATTACCCTCCACCAACCCCAGTCCAAACGGCCTGTTTTTGATGATTTTTGGCCATTTCCGGGGGTTGAAACTGCATTTTCCGGGGGTTAGTCACGGGTATAAATTTGTATATTGGAATGGGTTTTAATGGTATACGGGTCACACAACCACGCCTTTTCATATTTTCAATATATAAATTTCACAAATCTGTTTTTGATTTTCTGCCAGAAGCTCCAGTTCTTTTTGCATTTCGCAAGAACGTTCTTTGCATAATCATCAACTGTTTGCCGCTGTTCGTCGGAAATCTCGTGTTCGCTGAAAAGTGCTTCTCGGTTTATCACGGATGCTTCGTCATATCCAAAGCTTTTTGCATCGATAGCCGCATTTTCCAAAAGTTTTTCGGCATAGCCAAAGCGCATCGCGACAGCGGCCTTGTTATCCGCACTATCAATGGCGATAAGCGCATTTTTAAGGCGCTTTCGCATTGTGATAACGTAGATTGCCGCCGCAAGCAAAAGAAGAATTCCGGCGGCAACGGCTGTCACAATGATAACGGTATGGTCTGTTTTTGCTTCGGTAATATCGTCTTTGGGTCTGTCCTGTTCAACGTTTGTTTCGGGAAGTTCGCTTTGCTCATACCGCTTCGA
>JAZUAX010000152.1:0-26565 GCA_045638185.1 Oscillospiraceae bacterium
TGGGTCGCCTCCACCACAGAGTTTCACGTCAAGTGAAAAATTACAGAATAAGCCACTTAGCGAAGCTTTGCTTGCTAGGTGGCTTATTTGTTTGTGATGGCAAGGATAGCCATGAAATGATAAAATATCGGATTTTTGATATGTTACCAACCGAGGATAGAGTCGGCAAAAGCAGTGTGCGGGTCATATAACGATGAAATAAAATTTCCGCGTTTTCCCGCGGTGACGGTATTTTAGGGAAAATACTATTTTAGCGGAATGAGTGAAGCGATGGAATAGGTTTCCAGTGGTGGAGGGATGCAAGAAAATTAGAGTTTTAAATAAAATTAATTCTGTATTGTATACATTAAAGCGTATTGATTTTTAGTAAATTTAACGCTATAATTAACTTAAAAGCTAATCAGCTTTTAAGTTAATTATATGGGGGTGATATATTGGTAGAATCTTATGGATGTTTGCTTCATACTGTGCGCAAACATCATGACCCACCGATGTCTGCAAAAGAGCTTGCGGATAAATTAGAAGTAAAGCCACCATTTATCACTGATATAGAAAAAGGACGGCGTTTGCCTTCCTTGGACACGCAGAAAAAGATTAAAAAGTTATTTGTATGTGAAAAATATCCAGATTATTTATTTGATGATCTTGCTGCATTAGATAATCCTGATGTGCGTGTTGTTGCTGAAGATTTATCACAAGAGATACGAAAAAATGAGTCTTTAAGAAAATTAATTCGTGTAATAAAAAAACAAGAACTCACAGCCGAAGAAATTGAATTGCTGGCCGCCAATATAGGAGGAACTGATTATGACATTAAATGAGCTATTTAAAAATACTACATATGATGACACATTGTTTTCAGATGAAGCCAAATCTAATGTGGAATCGCTTGTTTTTATGAAGTCTGTTCGCGGAATAGAAGTTCCTCACATAAGATGTATAATTCGCGACAAGGAAATTAAACTTACTCCAGAAGAAGCCGTTCGTCAATTATATATTCATAAACTTGTTACTGAATATGGCTATTCCAAAGATAGAATACAACTTGAAACTCCTATTCATTTTGGTCGTGAAGTCAAACGTGCTGACATCACAATCATGGATAAAGATCGCCCTATTGTCCCCTACATTATTGTTGAGCTGAAAAAGCCCAAACTTACCGAAGGTAAAGAGCAGTTAAAATCTTATTGCAACGCAACAGGTGCACCTATCGGTGTCTGGACAAACGGCGAGCAAATTTCTTACTATAATAGAAAAGATCCTAACTTTTTCGAAGCAATCAGCGACATTCCAAAAGCAAGTCAAAAATTGTCTGATATCATAAACGAACAATTCACTTATGAAGATTTAAAGAAAATAGATAGAATTAGTACTCAAAAGAAATCTCTCCGCGCACTGATAAAGGAAATGGAAGATGAAGTTCTTGCTAGCGCAGGTGTGGATTCTTTCGAAGAAATATTCAAATTAATCTTTGCAAAACTTTATGATGAGCTTGTATGTGCAAATGATAACACTGCACATCTTAAATTCAGAAATACTGGTGACACCGACTTTGAATTAAAAGAAAAAATTCAAGGTCTGTTTGATGACGCCAAAAAACGTTGGGAAGGCATCTTTACAGAAGAAAGCAAAATTCTTCTCTCCCCTTCTCATCTGTCTGTTTGCGTTTCTACATTACAAGATATTAAACTTTTCAACAACAATCTTGATGTTGTTGATGATGCTTTCGAATACCTTATGAGTAAAGCTCAAAAAGGTGAAAAAGGGCAATATTTTACGCCTCGATATGTTATTGATATGTGCGTCAAGATGATGAATCCCACGACCAAGGATAAAATCATCGATACCGCCTGTGGCAGCTCCGGCTTCACAGTCCATAGTATTTTCAAGGTTTGGAAGGATATTCGCAGAGAAAAAGGACTTCCTGAAGGTGACGGATTCACTGCTGCGGAACGCATTCCCGAAGAAACCAATTTTGTCAGAGATAATGTCTTTGCCATTGACTTTGATGAAAAGACCGTACGTGTTGCTCGTACATTGAATCTAATTGCCGGTGACGGTCAAACTAACGTGCTTCACCTGAATACTCTGGACTATTCTCGCTGGGGCGAAACCACCAAACAGGAAGACTGGATTGACACTTATAACGAAGGCTTTAAGAAACTGAAAAAGCTTCAGCCTGCTGGTGTGAAGGATTATAGCCAGTTCCAGTTTGACCTCGTGATGGCGAATCCTCCGTTTGCTGGCGATATCAAGGAAAACACAATTATTTCTCGTTATGAGCTTGGAAAAAACAGTGCTGGCAAATGGCAGAATAAGGTTGGACGTGATGTTCTGTTTATCGAGCGCAACCTGAACTTCCTTAAGCCGGGTGGTCGAATGGCTATCGTCCTGCCCCAAGGACGTTTCAACAACTCAAGCGATAAGTATATCCGTGAATTTATAGCTGAGCGTTGCCGTATTCTTGCTGTTGTTGGCTTGCATGGAAATGTATTTAAACCCCATACAGGTACTAAAACTTCTGTTCTGTTTGTGCAGAAATGGGACGATGAACTGTGCCCTAAGAAAGAGGATTACCCGATCTTCTTTGCTACCATGCAAAAACCTAGCAAAGACAACTCTGGAGATAAAATCTATGTAAAAGACTCTGTTACCGGAGAAAATGTGCTTGATAGCCATGGACACTTGATTGTTGACCATGATTTGTATAATCATGATGGTTTGACCCAAGATGGTATTGCTGAAGCTTTTGTTGAATTTGCAAAAAAGGAAGGTTTAAGTTTTTTTCAATAAGCCCATCCGTTGAACCTTTCAACGAAGCTAAATATAAGGCTTTGATGGGTGGGCTGGAATGTAGTGAAATTTATTTATCCTCTGTAAACAGAGATTTTAGGGTTGATAGCGAGTATCACCAGAAGCTTTATTTATCAGATGAAAAATATTTAGAGGCAAACAACGCAAGAGCTATTGACTGTTTTGTAACGGATGGTCAACATGGATATCACGAGATCGACGAAACATCAGAAATCCATATGCTAACCGCCAAAAATGCCAAAAATTGGTTTGCTGATACCGTGAATGCAGATTTAGTTGCAAAATGGGTAGATGACAGCAACAAACGGTCTTCATTACAAGAAAATGATTTGATATTATCTACTCGTGGAAGTGTTGGTTACTGTGCAATAGTAAAAAGAGAAATTCTTCCTGCAAATATTGACCAAGATGTTGCGAGAATAAAAATTCAAGATCCGAATTTTCGGGCTGAGTACGTCTTATGCTATTTAAACTCTCGGTTTGGACAGAATTGGATGAGACGCAATCAAACGGGAATGGTTCAACAAGGTCTATCGTTACAAAAGGTTCGAGAAATACCTGTTCCTCGCATGGGAAATTTGTTTCAAAAGATAATTAGCGAGTGCTGCACTGCTGCATACGGTTCCATAGTGCACTCCCGTGAGGTTTATGCTTGTGCTGAGCAGATATTGCATGAAGTCCTTGGCCTTGAGGAAAACGGTCTAACAGATGAGTCCGTATCCGTTAAGACCCTATCTGAGAGTTTTTTAATCAGCAGCAGATTGGATGCAGAATATTATCAGCCAAAGTATGATGGTCTTTTCAATACTTTAAAAAAATTGCCATGTAAACCACTTGGGGGCGAGAGTGGCATTGTTAACATTAGAAAATCTATTGAACCCGGTAGTGATGCATATCAAGACGAAGGTGTTCCGTTCGTTCGTATTAGTGATGTTTCTAAGTATGAAATCACGCCGCCTGAAATTTTCCTTTCGCATGATATTGTTGAGGATGTAGAGGCACTGTTTCCGAAGAAAGATACAATTCTCTTTTCAAAGGACGGTAGTGTAGGGATTGCATACAAGTTAGAGCATGACAAAGATATCGTTACATCCGGTGCCTTACTGCACCTAACTGTTAGGGATACAAGTGAAGTCCTTCCGGATTATTTGACGTTGGTACTTAATTCCACTGTTGTTCAAATGCAAGCTGAGCATGACTCGAACGGAGCTATTATCCAGCATTGGAAACCTTCCGAAATTGAGAATGTCATCGTTCCAGTGTTAGACATGAAAAAGCAGAAGGAGATTGCGGAAATGGTCCAGAAATCTTTTGCACTTCGCCGTCAATCCAAACAGCTGCTTGAATATGCAAAACAGGCTGTTGAAATGGCCATTGAGCAGGGAGAAGATACTGCACTTGCATGGCTGAAAGAAAAAACTTCCGCTCTGGAGGTGTAATAATGGCACCAGATAATACCTATAAAAACTGGAAAGCCGTAACGGAAGCTGACTTTGTTTCTTTGTTTATAAAAACGTGGTTTGCATACATTTCTACATTGCGAGTTATGTTTCCCGAAGCATACAGCCGAAGGGGCGACAAAAAATATTTAGATGCATATAAAAAGTTTTATGAATCTACCGGATATAAAAAGTTGATAGTTGACGATAATATTTCAGCTTCAATTGAAAAAGTCTATCAAGAGGGACGTAACGTTATTGCAAATAAATATCCCGAGTATTATTTATGGGATTTTTATAACATTAACGAACAGTTTGATTTTACATACAAACAGGTCCCCCCTGATAAATCCGAGTGCCTTATCGTTGGTTTTAAAATGAATAGAAATCGCGGAACAAAATGGAGCTTCATTATAACCGGTTTTGTGAAGTTATTTGGAAAGTATTACGGCGAAGAATATAATGAGAACATAAACTTTCGAATAAATATTTCCGATATTTTAAATCGCTCAAGTGATTATGTTAAAGGACATCCAGGAGTTAGTGAACAAGATTATTTGGCATGGCTTTTGCAAGAAATAAACACGGCTGTTGTTCATGAAATTGTTGAAGCATTCAAAACAATTTATGAAGAAGTGAATTACGGTAAGAGAGTAATAACAAAAATACGTGAACTCGAAAAACAGGCAATTTCTGCTGTTTGGAACGTGTTTTTTCTTAACTCTAAAGATGAAGCGTCAAAAACCAAAGATGAAATGGAAAGAAACAGAAATACATATGAAATAATTCGCCAACGTCCACTAAACTACTTTTTGTATCATCAGGATATCAGTTGGCAGCCATCTAGAGAGATGACAGCCAGTGAAGAACGATGGTATAGCAGTCTTTATGAAACATTAAGGAAAAATAGCATCCTTTGGTTTTTGGATTTTGTTTACCGTTTACGCAATGCTCTTTTCCACGAAATAATCGATCCTCTTGATGAAGAGTGGCAAATTATTTTTAAAAATGCCTATCTCGTTTTAAAAGAAGTAGTGGACATGAATATAATTCACATACAAGAAACTTCTTCTGAAATGTCTTCAAAAATTTAATAGAATTATCGATTTTTTAAATTTTGGAGCATCAACGACGAGAACTCTATCTATTTAAATATATATCATCAAATAGACCCCTTATAAGGTAATGCCTTATAAGGGGATTTTTCTATTTGGAGGTAATTGGTATGCCAAATGGCAAAAATATGGACAAAAGCAAGGACATTGAGATTTTACTTGAGAAATGCTCTTTGCTAAGATTAAGCAAAGAGGTGATGCAAATGGCAGAAAACAATCCCGAAGTTTTGAACACAGTTTATAAGGAAATAAGCGAAAAACTCGGTATGGATACAGCCATGGAAATCTACCGTATGTTTAAAGGTCAGCAGATAAGCTTTCCTATTCGCTTTTTCAATCCGGAAATGATAAAAAGAAATATTGTGCAGGAGTATGATGGCACAAATATAAGGACATTGGCGATAAAATACAGTTACTCGGAAAAATCGGTAAGAAGAATCATTAAAGAAAGTTTAGAGGAAGTGTAAAAATGCTATTGGCTTTGACGATTATTTTTGCATTTATGATATTTCTAGTGTTTCTTAACAAATGCAATATTTTATTTTTGGGTGTATTCTCACTCATTATAATTGCCGCAATATCTTTGGCAGTTGGTTACGGAATGGCATTGTTTGTAATGTCATTGGCCGGCGTATTTTTAAAATTGATTCTGATTATAGTGGTAGTAGTAATTATATTTACTGTTATAACGGGAATAAAATCGAGGTGATTTTTATCAAAAGGTTTGTTGAAAGATATCTTATCATTTTACTTGTTATAGGTATAGCAGGAACAATATGGATGATGATACCAACAATCTTGAAAATTGCTGCAATTGTATTATTAATTGCTGCAGTAATAGGAATTTTCAAATCCAATTAAAAGGAGTGAATACAGTGGAGTTCGAAGTTTTAGGGAAAAAGATAATTATATCTGAAGGACAAAAAAATTATTTTAAGATTTTCTCTGATTTTGTTGAAATCGCAGACAGCGCAAAAAGAGGTTTTAATGCTAAAGTTGCAAACCGCTTAAAAAGTACGAATGAAGATAATTATTTGAACTACTATTATTTGGAGTACGTTGAAAAAACAAAAAAGTATATATCAAGATACGGGATATATACTGTTTCGGACGATGAGATATGGACGGGTTTAAAAGGAGAATTTAATAGCCGAACATATTTGGATCGCGAATATTATGAAACAGAACAAAAAATCCGTAGCGAAATGCTTAGCCGAGCAGTACGACACGAAGGAGATTTTTCGTATTTTGAGCTAGATGAAAGAATGGATAATCTTGCTGACTCCGAATATTTTGATATCGCAATATATAACGATGTTATGAGACTATTCAATTTTACGATGGAGTATCTCAGAAAAAATCAAGTTGCAAATATCGAACCAGCCTACGCAGAGGAAGCAAATGAGGCAGCAGCTATTTATGACAATCTTTTGGAGGGTAATGTTCCTTTCTCTGAAAAAGAAAAACTTGCAATTTCTTTGATACAATTGGATTTTTCCGAAGAAGAGTATTATGAGTATATTTTCCAAGAGTACCCTCAATCAAGATATGAAATAGTGCAAATAACAAACTATCTTGGAATAGATATGTCTGATTTAATAGAAGCAGATATCACATCAAGATACAATCTTAAATCTATTTCCTCCGAAGAAGACGCCATAGGTATGATGTCTGACTTAAAATTAACATTGGAAAAGTATGGCGTAAACGACTCATCGGTAAAAAGAGAACTCAATAAAATTCTTGTTGAGTATGACATAAAAGCTAGAACTTATGATGGCGAGGTATATTCAACAAGAATCTTAAGAGCACAGGCGGAAAAAGATGACTTGGCACTTGTTGAATTAGTTGGGAAAATATATCAAAAAAACAAAACAGAATGCAACGATTTGATAATCCAAATTAAACGCGAACAATATACTCCCAAAATTGCTCAGAAACACATTGAAAACCTTAAAGCAAGGATATGCACTATTGATAAGGAAAATCTTGAGAAGATGGTTTCTGCAATTGATGGCAAGAATGAAAAAGAATGTAATGCTGTAAAAACGGAAATTGCAAATTATGATGCAGAAGAAAATTTGAAAGAATCATTCTTTGCACGTATTGATAAGCGCATTAAAAACATTTGGGAAGAAGAGGACTTTAACGAATTCTCAATGTTGTTTATGCAAACCAGGGTTTCGGATTATTTCAACATCAACAAAAATGTTGAATATATAAGAGAAAAAGGACGCACTGAAACCAAAGAAAAATTTATACACGCATTCCTTAAACTTAACGAAGAAGACGTTACTTCCGCAGCTAAATATGTCATTTCCAAAGATGGTGGCATGCTGGCTTCACTTTTCAATATGGGTAAAAAAGACATTTATGAAACGCTTACGTTAAATGAAAGAGTCTTACATCCGAGCATAAATGAAGCTGTAGAAAGAGTAAGAGCTGAAAAAGAAGCGAATAAAGGCAAAGGACTTTTCGGAGCATTTTCTAAAATCAAGGCAGGAGTACAAAGTGCTACAACAGCACCTGCTGCTTCTACAGCACAAAGCTCAACTACAACTGGATTTAAGTTCTGTACTGAATGTGGTAATAAAATCGCCGAGAATTCAAAGTTCTGCCCTAACTGCGGATCCAAACAAGATTAAAAGGAGAAATAAAAAATGTTTTGCGCAAAATGTGGTGCTGAGATTAAAGACAATGCAAAATTCTGTCCTAAATGTGGAATGAGTACGGTGATGGGTGAAGAAACTGTGGCTACTGAAACCCAAGTTTCTAATTTAGGAAGTACTGCAACAATTCCCCAAAAATCATTTATAAATAAAAAAATCATAGTATATGCTACCGGCGTCATATTAGCTGTAATATTGATAATCAGCATGTTCTCATTATTCGGAGGAAAAAGCTATGAGAAATTTGCGGACAAATATGTGGATGCGGCAATGGGCGACAGCGGAAAGGATCTCGTTAACCTTTTCCACAAAAGTACTTTTGAAATATCGGGTGAGAACAAGAAAGAATTAGCAAAAGAATACCAAGAAATATTGGACTATTCACAGGATGTTTATAAAGAGACTTTCGGAAGGAAGTGGAAATACAGCTATGTCATAGATTATGTAGAAACGACCGATGACGAGGAAGATATATATTATGCCCTGGGATATTATTATCCGGATGATATACTTGGAAAAATAAGTGAAGCAGCTGAAATATCTATGGAAATTAGTGTTTCGGGGAAAGGTATGGAAGAAGTAGTATCGTATGATACCATTATAATTGCTAAAATATCTGGTAAGTGGTATCTTGCAGATTGTTACTCGTATTAAGAAAAAAGAAGCGGTTTTGACCGCTTCTTTTTTTAGTAAGATTACCAAATTAGGAATTTGAGCACGATGTTCAAGCTCTTTTACTTTTTCTCCTTCAGCAAATCCTCAAAAGGCGTTTCTTCGGAAACGAAAGTGTCGTAAGCAAATCTTGCCCCAATCTTAAAACCCTGGATAAAGCTATCAAGGGTTGATTCTCCATTTACGATACCCCATGCATCCACGTATTCGAGGAATCGCTTTTGTGGTTCGCCGGCAAGTTCTTTGAGAAAATAGTCCTCGTTTTCAGATAATATTTTCATTTCTCTTCGTACCTTCCTGTTTTTCTTGATACTCCTTTCCTGAGGGTCGATATTTCCATAGAAGAATTCCTCTATAAAGTTAGGCATAAATAAACCTCCGTTTCTAACGTAATAATCGAAAATAACCGAACAAAAATATAAGGGAATAAGCGGGAGCGAGGCTGCCGCTTATTCCCTTTCTATATATAAAAATCCCTGAAAGGGATTGAAAGGTAACTTCCCGACACAGTCCTCGGGAAAATATTTTCCTATCGAAAAATTTCACGTAATTCACGCAAAAAGATGGGTTTACCCGCATAAGTCCGCCATAAACCAGCGTAATTTTTTGTGTAATTCTTGCGGAAAATTACGTGAAACTTACGCAAAAGATACGTAAAAACTCAAAAGGGAGCGGGTGAGCGCATTTTTAAACGTTTAAAAACAAAAATCAACTAACAAATTAATAGTGTTAAATTTTAGGGATAAATTCAGAATAGAAAAGAGGTGACACTTATGATGCTGTTCAGGAAGAAATTCAGACTTGCCTTCCCTGATGATAATATTGATTTGAGAGATTATGAGCAGGAAATAGTTGATGCTATAAACAAAGTAGCTCCGGGAAAACACCCGCAGGTGTTCAAGGATCACTATTCAACAGATATGCTTACGCAGTCAGAATCAGTAAGGATCGGGAGAGAACTTGCAGGTATTGATGACCTGAAGAAGCTTGGAAGACAGATTACGACTTTCAGACTTTTTGAAGGTAAACTGTATTCAAGCGAAGATTCCAACATTCCTATCAAAAAGGGAGTAATAAAAAATAACTCCAAAGGGGGTCATTTATAATAAACAAAAACACTACCGTTAAAAGAAAATATCTGAGTATCGAGGACATACAAAAGGAATACCTCCCCATAAGTAAAAAGAAGATACGCACTCTTGCAAAGAAATACTTAAATATAAGGATCATCGGCAACAGAATGTTTGTTGAAAGAGATGAACTTGAAAAGCTTCTTTCTGATGCAGAATGTGAAAGATTTCCATTGGACTGAGGGAGGTGCCTTGCCTTGAAAAAGATAAGAATAATCAAAATCAAGCCTTGCGAGATTCCGGATGCTGCTTACATCTATCCTACTCGTGAGGCTATTCTTTTGTCTGTCGGCGGAGATAAACTCACAAGTGACAACGCGAAGATCAAAAGGATGGACGAAAACGTCTACGCCGTCTATCCTGTTGTCCTTGATATGTTTGACCTTGAGTTCAACCGCATGGTGGACGGTACAAATATTTTCGGAACCTTTATCGTTATTGAAACAGACAGCAAAGGAAAGCCGAAGTCCATGTCAGATGAGAACTTCAAAAAGTATGTTCACAAGCTGTGGGACTATGAAATCATTGATGATGAAACCACTGCAGAATTATATACGGAATTCCTTGCAAACAATTAGTATATTTGAAGTAGTAAAATACAAAAAGTAAAAGAAGGCAACTACCTTAAATGGTGGTTGCCTTCTTTTCATATTCATAGACTTCCTGCCTTCTTACTGTGATGGAAGTGTCAAGACTAGGATATATGTCAAGTCCTGTTTTAAGGACGAATACGATGGTGTATCTTCCTACCTCTATGCGGTCTATAAAACCGGCAATAAAAGTTTTGTATTCAGGGTTGGAAGGCGTTTTTCTGAGCGCGGCATACTCGGAGAGAATAAGGCCAGTGTCAATGTCTGTCGTGGGATTTTGTGCAAGAGAAGCAAGCCTCGATCGTCGGTCCGCAAGTTCCTGTT
This sequence comes from Oscillospiraceae bacterium, assembly GCA_045638185.1. Classification (GTDB taxonomy): domain Bacteria; phylum Bacillota; class Clostridia; order Oscillospirales; family Ruminococcaceae; genus UMGS1668. Next base: position 10,754 of record JAZUAX010000152.1, read on the forward strand.
TTTCTTCCTCAAGCTGGTTAAGACGCTCCACCAAGGCAGAAGAGAGAAGTCCTGCGGCAACAGCATCGGCAATGTTCTTGAGTTCCTCGGCATTTCTTGCGATCTCGGCATCTATTGCTGAGTAATCCTGTTCAAGCAATGTTTCTGCCGTAGAGGAATATTTAAGGATATTCTTCTTGATTCTGCCGAGGGACTTGCTGTTAAAGATATGTGTTTCAAGAAGATGAATCGTATATCGCTCAAGATAATCACGGCTGATTTCTTTGTTGGAGCAGAATTTCCTGTTGGTAGGACAGCGATAGGTAACATATTTTTCCTTGTTTCTGCCGCTGAATCTCATGTTGCCGGTCATGGAGTGGTTGCAGTCCATACAGCGCACTCTGCCTGTCAGCAAATATTGCTCTTTTTCGTGTTTGGAAACACGACCGCCTTTGTGCTTGTTTTCCTCAATGCGTCTTGCAGCAGATTTGAAAGTTTCGTCATCCACGATACGGGGACAGCCTCCCTCAATAATAATCATATCGGAATAGTCCTTGTATGTGTGGTTGTTTCTTGTTCCGTCCGGGGCTTTGGAAGTTCTTCTGTTATATACATAGGTCCCATTATATTTTGGGTTGGTAAGAATCGAATAGAACCCTGACTTGGTGAAGTGTTTGCCTGTCTTTGTGGTAAACCCTTTGTCGTTGAGTTCGTCCATGATAGCAGAATATCCATACCCTTTTGCATACATGGAAAATATGATTCTGACCGCTTCTGCTTCCTTTTCGTTTATTACATATTTTCTTGTTTCGGGATCAACATCGTAACCGAGGGGTAATATGCCTCCTGTTGCTTTTGCCTGCAGGGCATTCTCTTTCATTCCTTTTTGTACTTCTCTTGCTAAGTTCTGGGAATAATATTCTGCCATACCTTCAAGTACTGACTGCATCATAATACTTTCAGGACTGTCATCGAGATTTTCAAGAACACTGTAGAGAGTCACGCCGTTCTTTTTCAGCTGTCTTTGATAAATTGCGCTGTCATAGCGGTTACGGCTGAAACGGTCAAGCTTATGTACCAATACCATATCAAAGTCCTTTTCCGAACTGTCCGCAATCATGCGCTGAAAGTCCGGGCGTTTATCCGTGGTTGCGGATTTTGCTTCATCGGCATATTTGCTGACAATTATAATGTTGTTTCGCTGGCAGTAATCTTCCATGGCGCGCATTTGGGCGTCAATTGATTCCTCTCGTTGATTTGCACTTGAGAATCTCGCATAGAGGGCGGCGCGGTGATTTGTACGGATCACAGATTCTTTTCACCTCTTTTTGTGTGTTCCATTCCTGCCGTGGTTATACGGCAGGAACGATATTGTTATCGGAGGCGCTTTGTTCCGGAGTGTTCTCTTTCGGGATAAAAGGTTCGAGTACCCAACCGTTTCTTAATGCAGGAGTAAGAGGATGAAGGCCGCTTCTGCCGGTTTCGTCCGAGATAACGAAAAGTTTTTCTTTGTATTTCTGAAGGAGGTTGATAACTTCAATCGCTCTTCCTTCAATGTTGATATTGCTGTCGGCACCCTTTCCCCACGCAAGAATGACAAGCTGGCATTCCTCTGCCGCTTTCATAATATAGCTGTCGTTCTGCGGGTCGTTAAGTTCAGCGGGAGAGTTCCATCTGAAATTAAGTTTCGGGGTGAGCTGAGAAAAGAGATTCACGATCTCAACGCCGCCGTAATGTTCAAGTCTTGCGATATTGTTTACAACGAGCGCGGTGGTGGTGTCAACCATGATATTGTCTGCATGGCAAGGGTTGAGCATAACTACTGCGACGGTTGGCTTGTCTTTGTTCCAAACACGCTTCCATAAAAAGCGGTGCATGCGGTCGTCGGAAAATACGGATTCACATTTGATGATATCTTTATCGGTAATCATAGTTCTAGTTCCTTTCTTAGTCAGTTTCAAAAGTTGCTGAAACAAAGTCGTCACAGTCAAGGATGATATCGCTGTCATAGTACATTTCCTCAGCGATCTCCAATGCCTCTTCCTCGGATTCAGCTTCAATATTTACTCTCTGCGCGAGAGTTTCGGTAACGATAACAGAATATTTCATATCAGCATCCCTCCTCCAACGCTTTCAGTATTTCCTGCGGAGCATCATCACGATGTACCACAAGGACAGTACAAAACTCGTTATTAGCCAGATAGCAGGCGGAAATGATATGGTTCTCATTTTCCACCACATATTCCGAAATATGTCTTTTGTAATCAAATTTCTGTTTCAGCTCCTTTGTCGGTGTTCCGTAGCCAACCACAAGAATGATGCCGTCTTCAAAAGTGCCGGCATCCTCATCAGAAAATGTTTCTGCATTGCGGCGGACTGCTTTCCAGATACTTTCGTCGATAAAGCGGTAATTTTCCATATTCTGAATGGAAGTGACGTTATATACCATCTTGAGTACGCTCCTCTCAAAGCCCAAAGAATTTGAGCATGATGGATTCGGTAACCTCGGCATCTGCGTAGTACTCGGGATGCTCAAAAACTTTGTACCAGTGCTCAAATTCTTCGTCAGTTAAAGAACGCATATTTCCAGAAGTGGTGTCGCCAAAAATGTAGAAAACTCCTGCAATGATGTCGTTGCCGATTCTACGATTTCCGGGCAGGCCGATGAGTTTTCCTTCTTCATGGCAGAGAATTGAGCATTTCCTGCCGATGGAAACCATCTCTATAAGACCTTGCTCCTCGCATCCAATGCTCACTGCTTTCTGAAGCGAGTCTAAATCGGTCTTTAATAACGCCTCTTTGGGTTTTTCTCCGGGTTCAACCATGAGAACCCTGATTTCTTTTGATTTTTTCATAAATAACATCTCCAATAACAAAAAATCCCCCATGGATGGGCAGCGCGATGGCTGCCTCCATGGGGGTCTCATTTATTATATATACTTAAAAATTTTTTAATTACGATAATTGGAAAGTGAAAAAACGTTTGTAAAAAGTGCACAAAACGGCTGTTTTTGCGTAAAATGGGCTATTTCAGAACGAAAAGCATAAAAATGCATTAGCAGGCATTTTATCGAGAATAAATATACAAAAAATGTATAAAATCTATTGAAAAATTGCCCAGAAAATTGCTTTTTCGGTCCATTGGCTTGACGAATGACTTATGCATAGTCATTCGATTAGGAAGTAGAGGTTAGGAGCGACAAGTTGAGAAATACGCAAAAAATGGCTTAAAATAGCCATTTGTGCAACCATACGAATCTCAGAAAAACTGTTGCGGAACGAAAAAGAATATGCTATCATAAGCCTCACCGAACGAAACTGATAAAGCAAAAGATGTGCATCGAGAAAATGTATAAAACTGCTTCTTCAGCTAGCGAGGTAATAAAAAGTAAAACCATTGTACCGGCCGCGGCGTACCCGTGGGGCAAAGGCCAAAACCCAAGAAGGAGGCAAACGCAAAACCCATCCTTGCAATCATTTTCATCCCAGGCGGAGGGAACAATCCGCAAAAGAACCATGAAAATTGAATAAAAATTTATAATTGTAGGAGGACATTATGAAATTCCAGATTCCCGATTACGTTATTAAAAAAGAAACCGGAAAAACCGAAGCTCTTCCTCTCGGTGAGTATTCTTCCGTTGTAACCAAGGTCGATTGGGCTGAGGGTTATAAAATGGGAAGTGCATTAAAGATCGAGTATCTTCTTGCTAATTCCGATGGCGAAACCTTTGAACACTCCGAAATTTTCTATAACAAAAGAATCGAAAGAACCAACGAATTTTTTGCATATCTTTACAAAAACGGCATTCGTGACATTTTTGATTTTGAGGGCTGCAGAGAAACCGTCAAAATCGGCTACGATATCTCCGGCCGTAAACGCTACACAAGCATTATCGAACGCTCTTTTGTTGGTAAAGAAAGCAGCGATACTGCATGATTTGGTGCAGAAAAAATGGAACTATCCTCGTAAATTACAAGGATAGTTCCATTCCGGCTGATTATATGCCTCTTTGTGATGACTTTACAGTCACTGAAAAGCATATAAACCTTTTAACCGAAGACGAGGAATTGATTCTGGTTATACATAAACCGTATGGTGACAAAACCGCGGCAATAAACCGCAAAAACCTGACTAAGACGAAAGTCCTTTCAGCACTTCTTGCGAAGGGATTGTCGATCCTGGAGTCTGATTTATCCACGACCGCATTGCTTGAGATTATTCTTGAACAAGAGGATGTTGCTCCGGTGAAGTATTTCCATGAAAAAATCGGATTCGTCACTCTCAAAAGTGGCGAATCCTGCTTCCTTGGCTACAATCCCATCGGTTTGACTGGCCCAAAAGCGTATTCAGTCTTCAGAGGCGAAAACGACATGAAACCGACAGGAACAGCAAAGAAATTCCGCAAAATGCTGTTAAAAACAGTAGCGAAAAGGGCGGAGCTGGCTCTGGCCTTGATTCTTGCAGTGACGGCGCCTGTGGCACATATTTTGAAAGAGCTTGGTGTTTTTGTCGACATTCCTGTGTGGGTTCTTGTAGGCCATAGTTCTACAGGAAAGAGTTCCTCGGAATTTCTGCAATCCAGTTTGTTTCAGAGCCCGGTTACGGGTATCAAGAACTTTAACAGTACAGAGAACGCTTTCTTCGCTATGCAAGCGGCACAGGTCGGCATACCTTTCATTTGCGATGAGGCAAGCCATATCAAAGGATTTGATGTGGATAATTTGGCGTATACTTTGCCTGTCGGTAGGAAGAAAGATCGATGTCAGGCTAACGGTGACTTAAGGCCCCCAGTAAAATTTTCAGGTGCTACTATCATGAGCAGTGAAAAATCATTGCTCGAAAGAAGCTCTGAAAACCCAGGGGAACGCGCCAGAGTACTCGAATTCTCACTAAACTGGACGGAAAGTGCTCGCCAAGCAGATTTTATTAGGGAAACCTGTACGAATAACTTCGGTTTCGGAACAGAGCCTATTATTTCAATACTTCTCAGTGAAGGCTTCTCAAAAAAACTTTGCAAGCGTTTCAACAAGGCATGCGAAATCCTTAGAAAAGAAAACACGCCTAAAAATGGCATTGCAGAGCGTTTGCTTCAAAGAGAAGCTTTACTTCTGACATCATTATGGTTGGCAGAAAAGGCTCTTAAAATTGGTCTCCATCCGGAAAAGGTCAAGCCCATCCTCGATGAAGTTTTTGAAGAGAATCTTCAAGGAACATCCGTTGAAATTAGCGACGAAACGGATGAACTTATAGACTATTTACTGTCTGAAATTGCGAAAAATGGTTCGAAGTTCAGGAACGAAACGGACCTTTCTTCCTCAAAATACGATATTACTACATCGGACCTTTGGGGGACGAAAGGATTTGATGGAAACGATAAAACAGTTTGGATTTTGCGAACAAAGTTCCTGGAAATAATTAAAAAAAGTAGATTTGGACCGAAGACAGCAATTAAAATGCTTGCAGCTAAAAATTTTATTAAAACATACTCCAAAAATCATTATCTGCACGAAAGAGATGTGGGTTTTGGGAGACAGAAGGGATATATCTTTATACTTCCTAAGGCCCAAACAGCTCTTCAGGAAATTTTTGATATGAATGAGGTCAATAGTATCGTGGATATTGAAAAAAGATTACTCAGCGATGATCTCGGAATAAAGAGCGATTATCATGAAAAAATAAGAAAATTTACCGAAAAAAAGGACGAGCCTTTGTTAGCGCTAGGTTTTATAAGACTTGGTGCACAAAATCTTGTTCTTGTACTAAACAAAAGTTTAATAAAAGAACTCGAAATAAACGTTTCCGATGGCTTTTATATCGCACCTATTCCCGCAAAGAATGCTCTGCTTCTGAGTAAAAAAGAGTTGACCCACGACTGTTTGAAAATGATGCTTCACAAAAGCAAAAAACATACCTGGTGCTCCAATGAAAAGAAAAAAGAAGCAATTTTAGAAGTTCTTGGTATTGAGTTACCAGTTGGCTATCGCGTGGCCTTCACGGATATAGTCGTTGAGAGGGATGCGTACGGTATCCCTTGTGCGATGATCAATACAATGAATGATTTTTGCACTTATGCCGGCGAAATGAACTCTGTGGAGCCATATGAAATAGATGATTTGTATGATCCTCAGGCAAATCTCCTTGGAGAATTGCCTGAAAATATAAAACTTGAAAGGAGGACCTTATAAATGGTTCTTAACGTAAAAGACCTTCTTCAGAAGGCGAAAGTAACTGAAAATGCCCCCGTGGCAGTCAAACATGAAAGCACAGGACACTCTAAACCTGGTCTTGGTGTTGTCTTCAACAAAAACGGTAAACGTCTTTCCTTTACAAAGGGACTTGCCGAACCTCTTGGTCTTGAAGAAACCGTTGACATCTTCCCTCTTGTAGAGGAAGGCGTAGTTTTAATCGCAAGTCACCTTGACTTTGAGGGCGTTTCTTCCGGCAAAGTCTGTGGTGAAGGCAAGAAAATAAGTTATTCCGCACCGCTTGTCGAGATGATTGTTAATGCGTTCGAGCTTGACTACAGCGCCTGCAGTTCCAAATCTTTCGACGATATCAGCTTCGATGAGATCGACGGCATTAAGGTTGCTGCAGTAAAAATCAGATAATTGTCCATGCAAAGGTGGTGCTCATGGCGTGAGCACCACCTTACCCGCCTTAAAATATCCCGTGCTCAAGCACTTCACATAAATTAAGAAGGGCACATGCCCAGAAAGGTAAAAACTATGAACCCTATTTCTAACTACATTATCATAGAACGTCTCCTAACCCTGATCCCAATCCACGAAGAGAACGAAGAACCCTTCCGTTGGAATCTTGCCTCAAACTGCGCAAGCATAAATAAAGAAATTTTTGATTATTACGGACTTGACCTTGCAAACCTCAACTATGAAGGGTACAGGACCCTTCAGCTTATAGGTAAAGTATGGAGCTGTGAAAGATATTATGATATTACCGAAGATGCAATCACTATCAAAGATATGTCACCAAATCTCATCAATGCCATCTGGTTCGGCAACTTCGAACATGTTTGCAGCTTATTTATTGAGGTTAGCAAAAAATGCCGCCGTACCGAAAACAGGCGCGAAAAGATTCGCAAAGAAAAGGGCAAAGATGCTTTTGTGGGCAAGGCTACCTATACATATAAAAGGCTGCAGCAATCCTGGATATACAAAGTAATCGAATGTCGTTTTATCGCCGGGACCCTCCCTGAAAAGTATGCCCATAAAGTCAAAGAGGAATATTTTTGGCTCAAGCTCATGGCGGCAATTTAAAGAGAGGTGATAACAAATGACTACAGTTACCATCACCCGCGAAGGCCTTAAAGCATCGATCAAAAACAACAGCATTGCCGTAAAGAACAAAGAGGTCAGTTACGGAAAGAAAAGCGCAGTCCATAAAAAACTGATTGAAGTCCTAGGCAAAGCGGATTTCCGCAAATAAAACAGAACGCGGCTCTGTCTAAAAAGGCAGCGCCGCAGATTACACAGGAGGAAAAAACATGATAAAAAAGTACTTAAGCTATGATAAGCTTGTTAACAAAGTGAAAGAAGAGGCTCCGATTCAGAAGAAGCTCTCAGCTTCGTATCGCAGATGCTCAACCTTCGGACAAATAAAAAATTCGCTTGGCTACCAAGATGACGAAATAAATTCCTACGCGAAAGAAAAAGGCTATGAAATAGTCAAAGAGTACGTTGACGGAGGTAAGACCGCAAAATATGCTGACACCAGAGACTCCTTCATGCAGATTATGGAAGACGTCAAGAACGGCGTTGAGTGGGAATACCTTCTCGTATATGATGACAGCCGCTTTGTAAGAAACACCGGGGACGGCGACACTTACGAAAGCTTTCTCAACGCTCACGGCATAAAGTTAGTAAGTATTACCGAGGAATTCGGTGACGATCCTGACAGTAAATACCTAAAGAAAATGAAGCGTGCAAACAACGAACACTACCTTGACGCATTGCAGAAAGTAACCAGAGATGGCCTCATGCATAAAGCCAGAGAGAGTTCCCATTGCGGCGGAATTGCTCCCCTTGGGTATGACTTGAAAAACAAGAAGCTTGTAAAAAACACGTATGAAGCTGCAATAGTCCAGCGTATATTTAATATGTACGAAAACAACGTTTCCTACGCAAAGATGGCAGAAATATTAAATAACGACGGCTGCCGTACAAAAACTGGGAACAAATTCAACAAGAACTCCTTTAACAGCATATTGCAGCAGCCCAAATATACGGGTCTGTATACTTATAATGTCCGCGAAGCGAAGGGCCCTAATGGTAAAAAGAACAACAATAGGGAGAAACCTATTGAGGAGCATATTATAAATCCGGGTGGCGTTCCTCAGATTATTACCGAAGCTCAATTCGACCGCGTCCAGAGAAAGATGGAGAAAAGAGCTGCCGGAAAAGACGAACCTAAAACCCGTTACCATTATGTACTAGGCAGCAAAAAAATACTGAAATGCGCAAAATGCGGTGCTCTGATGTGCGGAACCACGCAAAGCTCCCATGGTAAGAAATACCGCACATACAGATGTCCGAATCATAAAAAAGGTTCATGTGAAACGAAAGAAATCAGAGCTGACTGGCTAGAAAAATTCGTTATTTATAATCTGGTATCAGTCGTTTTTGAAAATGAAAATCTCGCTGAACTTACCGAAGCGTTCAATGATGGGGTCGATGAGAACATCATCAAAGAGAAAATCGAAAAGGCTAACACAGCAATCAAGAACATCAGCAAAGCCCTTAGAAAGCAATGTTCCGATACTTTACTCGTGCAGCTTGCAGAACTTGAAGAAGAAAGAGCAGGTCTTGAGGAGAGGCTTGATAAACACGAAGCCCAGAAGATAGAGATAAACCATCAGAATTTGCCAAGGGTCAAAGCAGCCGTTGCAAGGTATCTGAAAAACTCTTACGACCTGGAAGCAACGAACCTTATTAAGACCGCCGTTAAGAACATTTCCGTCAGCAATGACGGCGTCAAAATGGAACTTGCAATCTAATTACAAAAGCCGAAGGCATAACCGCCTTCGGCTTTTTTTGATGCACGCAGCGGCAGGAAGCGGTTCTCAAAAGCCAAGCAACGGCAAAAAAGACGCAAGGGAAAGACGCCAAGCAAACACAAAAAACGGAATGGAAAGCGGTAGCCATTGTTAGCCTGGATGTTCGCACTATCCATTCCAATGCCATAAAAAGAGGGGCGTGCTCAACCCCTAAAAAATGCACTTTCAACCCCTAAAAATAGGTTAAAATAACCCCATTTTCCGGGGGTTGAACGCGCATACTGGCCCAAAAAGCTGTTATTGGAAATTGGGCTCATCCCGGCTGCCATGGCCATTTTGGCTACGCTATCCATATGCTTTTTGCTGTGATACTGCCTAGTAATGGGTCGCCTCCACCACAGAGTTTCACGTCAAGTGAAAAATTACAGAATAAGCCACTTAGCGAAGCTTTGCTTGCTAGGTGGCTTATTTGTTTGTGATGCCTTGGATTGGCTCGGCAAAACAAGTTTTCAGTTTTTTGTAAAATGCCAAACGGCTAGGATAGACTGTCTAAAACGGGTGCGAGGATATTTTGAAAAAACGCAAATTTTTCCGTGTTTTCCGGTGGTGGAGAGTATGAGTTTTTGATAGGCGCCACCACAGGAAACCATTCCAAAAGCGGAAAAATGGCTTAAAATGGCCATTGTTTGGACAGGGGTTGGGAGCGGGTAAATTCATATATGCGTTACCATTCATAAACACGTCATTCGGTTTTGGAAAGTTGCTTTCGGGAAAATTCAGATAGAAAAGGCGCCACCTTTTCGGGTGGCGCTTTTTTATTTGATCGGGATATAGACAAAGGCTTTTTCGCCTTTATAAAATTCAAAACACATTTTTCCTTCGTCGAAAGATTTTTCGGAAGAAGGGAGCCATTCATCAAAGATTTTGTTCCAAAGTTTTTTGAGTTCTTCGGAAAGGCTTTCGTCAAAAACGCTTACAGAAACTTCGAAAACAGCATATTCCGCAGCGGGAATGCTGATTGCGGAAAAACCCTCCGGAACGCATTCGCAAACGGTTTCAAAACCGAAAAAGTAGCTCAGCTCGCCGCTTTTTTCGTCAGGGTGGATCCAGGCGGCAATTTCTCCGCAGTCTTCAAGTTCCTCCGGATAATCCGGATATTTAGAAAAGTCTATCTTCTTCCAATAAGCGCAGTTTTCTTTAACAACAAGGTCTTCCGGCGGAATTATGCAGTAGCCAACGGCGGAAAAACTTTCTTTTCTGATGATTTTTGGGTTCATACTATCATCTTCTTTCAAAAGATTTTTTCTGTATTCGGAAGCATTTGTGCCAAATTCCTTGCGGAATGCTTTAGCAAAGCCGGAAGGAGTATCGTAACCCGCTCTTAATGCGGTTTCGGTGATGCTCATTCCGCCGGCAATATTTTCTGCGGCTTTTTCAAGTTTTTTGCGTTTTATATATTCTCCGACCGAAATTCCGAAATGTGCGCGGAAAAGGTGGCAAAAATGATAGAGCGAATACCCGGAAAACTCCGCAAGTTCCATTGCGCTTGGCGGATATTCAAGATGTTCACCGATATATTTTTCGCATTTTTCCATTACTTCCATATAGTTCATTATTATATATAGTCCTCCAAAAAGGTTTGTTTTTCGTGATATTCCAATTATACAATTTTTGACAAGAAAGGACATGTCCTATCTTGCTGACTTGCGAAAAACGGATAGAAAACCGAAAAATATAGTGCTATGATGTAAATAACTTAATAATCTGCATTGTGTTCCGGTGTTAAGACTGCAAAAAAATTGCAGGCGCCGGAATTAGGAAATCCGGTGAGAGTCCGGAGCAGTAACCGTTGCTGTATGTGCAGGAGTTTTTTGTTCGCGGTGCGAACCGGCCATTGGGAAACCGAGAAGGTAGAACAAAAAACGCAGGGCTTTGCCCCAAATGCACGAGCCAGAATGTCGACAATGCGTGGAAAGTTTTTGCGGTGCGTTTACACCAAAAAATCAAAGTAACAGCGGAAAAATTCGGCCGCCACAGGTTTTTATATCTGTGGCGGGTATTTTTTTGCTAAAGGAGGAAAAAGAAAATGAAAACCACATTCAAAAAAATCGTATCGTTTTTCATGGCGGTGCTTATGGTGGTGGGAATGTTCCCGGTAACCGCCATAGCTTCGGAAGAATACGTTTATTTTTCCATAAGCCTTGACGATAAATTTGTGGAAGGCAAAGACGGAACAGTTATGGCGCATGTTCCGGTAAAAATGTCCGAGCTTGAAAGCATCAAGCTTGCGGAGTTCGGACTTGAGGAATACATAATCGATTATAACGGCGACGGCAAAGAGGATATCACCGCTTTGCACCTTGACCTTTATGCCCACGAGAAATATTTCGAATACGGAGCGGAAGACCTTGCTTCCATGGCACAGGGATTTCCGGGAAGCATCTATTTCCTCAGCTTCTGGGGACATGACTGTAACCTCAACTATTACGTAAACGGCGAATATCCCCTTGCTTTCGAAGGCTGGGGCGCAACCGCGGATATTATCCCCGTAAATCCCGGCGATTTTGTTGATGTCATTATGATGACCAGCTGGAACTTCTGCTGGGATGCTGCGGGAGGTTTCCATTATTTCCTTGATGAAAACGGCGAAATCACCCACGAAATCGAAGCGGAAAAAGATACTCCTGTCAGCTTTAATATTGGAAGAGCCTACGGCAACCTTATGATAGGCGGCGCAACCGAAATAGTTCCCGAAACAAACGGCGCGGAACTTTATTACAGCAAAAACAAAGCCGATATGCTTACCAACAGTGGAAACAGCATTTTTGACGATGACTTTGACGGAACCGTTTCCGTAACTTTCCCGGAAGCGGGAACCTGGTACGTTTGGGTTCCCGGAATGTATGGCGTTGACGTTGATCCGGATAATATCGTTTCCGGTCCTGCTTATGCAGAAGTTACCGTTAAAGGAGAAGAAGTTCCGAAGCTTTCCGTAACCCTTGATAAAGAAAACCTTTCCGTAACCGAAGGAAAAACCGCAAAACTTACCGCAACCGTTGTTCCGGAAGAAAGAGCTTCCGAAATCATCTGGTCTTCTTCCGATGAAACCGTTGCGACCGTTTCTGCCGAAGGCGTTGTAACCGGCATTAAAATCGGCGAAGCAACCATCACCGCAAAAGTCGGTGACGCTTCTGCGGAATGCAAAGTCAGCGTAACCGAAGTAAAATCTTACCTCAGCGGACTTGATTTTTATGTAAGCGTCCGTGACAGCAACAACAAACCTCATAATATGTATTATAAGTTCGAACCCGGATTCTCCGATAAAGTATACGAATATGATGTTTATGTACCGGATAATAAGGCAAGAGTCGATATTGAAACCGGTCTTTCCGGCGATGCTCCGGAAGGTTCCAAAATCATCGCAAAATGGATCAATATCAATACTTCCAAACCTTCTGAAAAAGAATGGAAAGAAGACAGTTTTTATGTAAACAACTTCATCAAATCCAAAACCGCAACTTCCGGGGAATTCACAATTGAAGTCGGCGTTGAGGGAGATATCCAGACTTATAAAATAAATGTAAAAAGAACCCCCACTCTTGGAAAAATTGCTCTTAAAGACAGAACCGGCGGAACAATAAAAATTGACCCCAAAACATTCAATGCGGATATAGCAGAATATTCCGCAATCACCGGTTCCGATGAAATCACCATTACGGCTGATCCCACTGTAAAAGACGCAGGATATACCATTACTTTCAACGGAAGCGAAAGCAACGTTGTTGCTCTTGCCGAAGGCGAAAACAACATTGAAATCAAAGTTAAAAATGCAGAAGGCCTTGAAAAAACTTATACCCTTAAAGTAACAAGAACCCCCGCAAGCAAAGTTAAATTCAGCGTAAATCCTTCCGACGCAGTCGTTTTTGTTCTTGACCCGAACAGAAACAGAATGTGGCCCAACGAAAACGGCGAATTTGCTTTCATTCCCGGAGTTGAATATACCTATAACGTAACCGCTTCCGGCTATATCGGCAAAACCGAAACCATAACCGCAAACGAAGACACCATGATTATGGTAAACCTTGAAAAAGCACCGGAAACAACTTTTACCGAATTTGAATCCGGCTGGCCTTCCTTCGGACTTAACGAGGAAAACAACATCGTAATCGACCGTCCCACCCCCAGAACCAAGGACGAAACCGCTCTTTATTGGGCAACAAAAGTTGTTGAGGTTTCCAATATCGGGGGCGAAAGCAGCTACAACAGCAACCCCGTCGGTGTTCCGATTCTTATCAACGATTATCTTTATACCTATGCAAAGGATAAACTTTTCAAGATCGATAAGATGAGCGGCGAGATCCTTGAAATGGGAACCATGACCGGCGGCACTTCCACCTTTGCAATCTGCTCTCTTGCCTATGGCGAAGGACTTATCTTCGTTGGTCTTAACGGCGGCACCGTTCAGGCTTTCAACGCAGAAACCCTTGAATCCGTCTGGGTATATCACGATTCCCTTGGCGGACAGCCCAACGGCCAGCTTTCCTATAACGACGGATATCTTTACACCGGTTTCTGGAACGGCGAAAGCAAAACCGCAAACTATTCCTGCATTTCCGTAACCGATGAAGACCCGGAAAACACCAAGGAAACAAAACTTGCAACCTGGAGCCACACCCAGATGGGCGGTTTTTATTGGGCAGGTGCATATGTTGATGAAGATTACCTCTATATCGGAACAGATGACGGTTCCGCAGAAGGAACAAGTACCAACACCCACCTTCTTTCCATCGATAAACGCACCGGCAAAGTTGTTGATGATGTTGCGCTTCCCGGCGGAGGAGATATCAGATGCAGCGTGACCTGCTATGACGGAAAACTTTATTTCACCTCCAAAGGCGGATATTTCTACGAAGCGGAATTTGACGCAAAAACCGGCGATATCGGCGAAATCCGTTTTATCAAACTTGAAAATGGTACCGATTATACCCCTATGAGCACCAGCACCCCTACCATTTATAACGGAAGAGCATATATCGGCGTTTCCGGCGCAGGACAGTTTGTTCCCTATTCCGGACACAATATCACCGTAATCGACCTTGCTTCCTGGAGTATTGCATATTCCGTTCCGACTCAGGGCTATCCCCAGACCACCGGTACTCTTACCACTTATTATGAAGAAAGCGATGGTTACGTTTACGTCTATTTCTTCGATAATATGGCTCCCGGAAAACTCCGTGTTCTTGCGGATAAACCCGGCGTTACCGAACCTTTGATGACAATTGAGGAAACCTCCAACGGCAAGACCTACACTGTTGCGGCAAGCGTTTTTGAACCGGCTGAAAAGATGGCGCAGTACTGCATCTGCACCCCGATTATTGACGAAGACGGCACTCTTTATTTCAAGAACGACAGCGGCCACCTTTTTGCAGTTGGCAGTGCGGTTGAATATATCGAAGTCACCAAAAATCCGGATAAAATGAGCTATGAACCCGGAGAAATCTTTGACCCGAAAGGCATGGAAGTCACCGCATATTACATGAACGGAACCGAACGCGACATTACCGATTATGTAACATATTCCACCGAACCTCTTGAAAGAGGCGACGAAAACTTCATGATCGTTTATGAAAACGTCGGCAGCGACGAAAAACCCTATGCGGTTATCGAAATTTCCATAAACGACGGATTTGTCCACCTTGTTCCGGAAAAAGAACCCACGAAGACCAAAATCAGACTTAACGATACAATCAAGCTTGATAACACAATCGATACCCCCGAAACCTTCTTTGCGGATAAACCCGCAGGCGGCGTTTTCTATGTGGGAATCCTTTCCGATATGGAATACGATAAACTTGAACTTCATACCACCGGATATCTTAAAGGTCAGCTTATTGATTTTGACCCGGAAAAATACCGCAGCATCGGCGAAACCTATTGTGTTTATAACAAAAAGACCGGTGAAATTGCCCCGAACGAAAGCCGCCTTGACGGTCTTGCAAAAGGAATGACTTATGATAAAGCGGTAAAACTTGCGGAGCATCTTAACGATGAACATAAAGTTACTTACTATGGTGTTAAATGCGAACAGTATGTTTACGTTGCAAAAATAACCGTTCCGGAAAACTATGGCGTTGCTTATAATTCCGGCACATATAAAATCACCGCGGAAAAAGACGGCGTTAAGTATTCAAGCGCAGAAAATAAAATAGTCACCGACGTTTCCGTTTTCGAATACGAATATCTTAAATGGTCGACCGCAAACGACGTTGTTGAAGTTCTTGCTGAGGACGCAAGAGGATATTCCGATTATCTCAGCGATAAATACGGTTACGGATATCCGGAATATGACCATACTTTTGCAGAAAACATAATCCGCAAAGAAAAGCCCACCGTTGTTTCCACAACCGCATTCCGTGCAGTTGCAGGAAAGAAAATGGTTCTCTCCTGCGGCGAAGGAGTTAAAATCACCATTCCTGAAATCAGCACCATGCAGCGCGGGGTAAACTTCATTTATAAAAACACCGTTGGCGAACTGGATTCCGACAAGAAAACCACCGTTTACAGCCTTACTTTCTTTGGAAAACAGCCGATTCAGAGCGACTTTACTATTGAATGGAACCTTGGCGTAAACGCATTCGAACTTCGTGAAAGCTTTAAAATCAAGGTCGAGGAAAACGATATCATTACCTATTACATCACCAAAGACGGAAAATATTTTGACGAATTCACCGTTGACTATATGACCGATGATATAAGCGAAGATATTGTTCTTATTCTTGAAAACGAAGGCGGTTCCACCCTTGGAAATTACAGAATCACAAC
>JAZUAX010000153.1:0-7486 GCA_045638185.1 Oscillospiraceae bacterium
CGAGGTGTAGCGCAGGTGGTAGCGCGCCAGTTTCGGGTACTGGAAGCCGTGAGTTCGAGTCTCCCCCCTCCGCCCACCTTAATCCGGCAGACAAAATGTCTGCCTGATTTTTTTATATTCAAACATCGCAAAATTTCTGGCAGTGTGCTATAATAAATTATAATCTTTTTCAAAGGCGGTGATTTTATGAGAAAAATTGCAAATTGGGCATTAGCCATAGCTTTTGTTATATTTCTCATAGATTGGAGCGTTATGGGTATAAAACTGCTTGATGATGATTACAATATCACAGCCGAAGCCTATATAGGTTTTGCTTGTTTCATAATTATTGTAGTCTGCGTTTTAATCAGAAGCTTTACCGACAGATGTCCGCACTGCGGAAAAATTATGTTAATAAAAGGAACATATTGTTCTTATTGCGGTAAAAAGATTGACAAAAAAAGGAGATAAGTTTATGAATAACAAAAAAGATTCTGAAGAGAAAGTTTACTATATGCCCATCGGCATGTGCCTTGGTATAAGCATCGGCATCGCAATCGGTGCTGCCACTAATAATATGCCGATTTTTATGACAACCGGAATGAGCATCGGACTTTGTATCGGTGCTTTAATTGATGCGCAAAACCGAAAGAAAAACAAAGATTCTTCCGAAAATAGTAAGGAAGATTCTGAATAAACAAAAAGTCTGGCAAACCGGACTTTTTTCTTTTTAATCGGAAATATAAGAATTCATAGTTCCGCTTACCAGGTCGGAATGTCCGATATGAAGATGTTGTCCATTTTTAAACATTATATCAATATTATTTATCGTTCCATTCTCGTTTTCATGAACTTTTATATCTTCAACAAAACTATTTATAAGCCTGGAATCCGGGAAATAGACGTAATAGAAATTTTCCGAATCCGGTTCTTCGCGGAAAACTCCGCCACGGATATTGCGGATAAAGAAATCCTTTTCATAAATATTTAAAAACAAAGTTCCTTCCGAAAGATATACCATTATTATTGAATATCCGGAATAAATAAAAAGCGGAGATTCAGAAGGCTGGGTATCACCCACGTTATAAATTTCTTTAACATACATTTTATCAGAACCAGTACAATTTTTCTCAATAAAATCGCAAAGTTCTTCTGCGGTATTGAATTTTATTTTAGTTGCCATAAGATCCACCCACCTATATAAGATTTTTACTTTTATTCATGTATTTCCAGCGGAAGCCCATCCGGATCTTTGAAGAAGGTTGCTTTTCCTCCGGTAAATTCATCTATCCTTATCGGTTCGCAGATTATCCCTTTTATCTCAAGTTCTTTTACTGCAGATTCAACATCATCAACTTTGAATGCAAGGTGGCGGAGCCCATAGCTTTCGGGAGAAAGCCTTTTAGGATGATTCTTCATAATGAAAAGTTCAATTTCCGTTTCATCATTAAGTTTCAGATCTATTTTCCAATCGTCTCTTTCCGGACGATAATTTTCGCGGATAACATCAAAACCGAGTTTGTTTGCATAAAAATCCAGTGCCGAATCTTTATCTGAACAGATTATCGCTATATGGTGGATCACGTTCATCAAAAGCACTCCCTTCCACTTTATAATTTTATATTATCACAAAAAAACAGCGGGAGCAATCTCTCGCTGTTTTTATGCATGCATTTTTTTGCTTGGCCTTTCGCCAAACTTCCGTTCATAAGCTCTTGAAAATCCGCTTTGAGTCTCAAAACCATATTTAAGAGCCACATCAAGGGTTGATTCCCCTTTTTCAATATCGTTTTCTGCAAGTTCAAGACGTTTTTCCCTGACATAACTCATAAGGCTTTTTCCGGTTTCCTCTTTAAAAATTCTGCAGAAATGGAAAACCGAATAGCCTACTTCATAAGCTATGCTTTCCGCAGTGAGTTCATCGGAAAGATGCTCGCTGATATAAACTTTTGATTTTTCAATGCTTTCGGTGTAATCCATATACAAAACCTCTTTTCGGTTAAAATTTCGGGAGGTCGGCGTAAAAGCAGGAGTGAGAAAACTTTTACGCCGGCAAAATGGAGATGACAGCTTAATTTTTATGATAAAAAAGCAAAAACGGACTTTTCTCAAGAGAAAAGTCCGTTTTTGCTGAAAAAGGGGCTGTCAGTCAACTGACAGCCCCTTCTGATAATCTTGCACTATATAAAAAATCCGTGGACTCCCCTTAACCCGAGAAAAACGATCTTACGGAAATTATCCTGACTTATGCATCATTCTCCAAAGGCGCCTTCCCATTTTTTATAACAGTGGCACAATGCCTTTTTCGTCCGCAAATACAGTTGAGGTAACAGTAACGGATTCTCACCGTTTTCCTTTTCGCAAAATTGCGAAAACCATTAAGGCAACCATAAGACCCACGTTATTCACTTTTCAAACTGCAATTTTATTTTATCATTGCGTGTTTTTATATTCAAGTCCGATCTTGCTGAAATCAAAGTTCCGGAACATGTTTTGGCATTTTTTCGCTTTCAACAACCGTTACCATATCGCAGAGCTTTTTGAGTTCTTCGGAGGCATATCGGCCGGTAAAAACAAGTTCCGTTCCCGGAGATTTAAGAGAAATAAGTTCTTCAACTTCTTTTAAAGTAATAAGTCCGAAATACATCGGAATGGTTATTTCATCGAGGACGACAAGGCCGAAGCTTGCGCTTTTAAGTGCCTGTCTTGCTCTTTCGAGACCTTTTTTGGCACAATCCATATCGGTTTTATCCGGTTCTCTTCCGGCAATACAGCCTGTTCCGCAGCCGAACTGTGCGGTGACTATTCCCGGAATCGCTTTGCGAAGCGCCATTATATCCCCTTTGGGATCATCCTTGATGAACTGACCCATAAAGACGCGTTTTCCTTCGCCGAAAACACGAACAGCAAGGCCGAGAGCCATTGTTGTTTTTCCTTTTCCGTCGCCGGTATAAAGTCTTACAATACCTTTATTCAAAGAAAACGCCTCCTTTACAGATTTTTACAACATAAATATACACCTTTAACAAAAAAATATCAAGGTTTTTTATAAACCGGTTTAACAAGTTTTTCCGCAGCTTTAAGCAGCTTAAAATCCGCTTTTGCCATCTCCAGATTATCTCCGGGATGCAGAACAGGTTTAAGCGCTTCGGCAACTTTCGGGAAAAATTCTTCGCGTTTTCCATCAAAATCTATAACGATAAAAAGATGCGGTGCAAGGTCATTTTTGTTCTGCGACCAAAGAACATATGCGGAATAAACATTTTCACAGCCTGAAAGAAAGTTTCCAAGCGCAGCAATAATCCCTTCCGGAACAAAAGAAGGTTTGATAAGTCTCAATTCGCCTTCCTGCTTTTCAGTCTGTTTTCCTCCGTTGCGCTGGAAAACCATTGATTTCCCATGAGGATTTATTACGATTCCGGAAATTTTGCCTTCGCTTTTCTTTACTATTTCGTCAATTTTAGAAAAAGGCATAATATTTGCTTTATCTTTAGGAAGAGGGCTTTTTTCAAAAGCTTCAAAACTCGAAAAAATCGGAATCATTTTTCCTTTTTCTTTTATATCAAGAAGAGGGATCGTATTAACGCTGTCGCGGTAAGGAACAAGAAAATTTGCCGTTCCGACTCTTCCAAAAAAATCGCGCATATATTCCGCATCGGGATTTTCCGCCATTCTGTCGGAGGCTGAATCCACATCTATTCCACTTTCAAATTTTGTAATATCTTCTTTCATTCCTTATCACTTCCTTTTTCAATATCTGCAAGGAGCTTCTGCATATCTTCGGGCAGCTGGCTTTCAAATTTGAGCACCGTTCCGTTTATAGGATGCTCAAAAACCATTTTGTTTCTGTGGAGAGCCTGCCTGCCTATATATTCAAGGCTTCCGCCATAGAGTTCATCACCGCATAAAGGGTGTCCTATATAGGAAAAATGCACCCTTATCTGGTGAGTTCTTCCCGTTTTCGGTTTAACTCTTACTGCTGTGAGCACGCCATTGGTTGCAATTGTTTCGTATTCAGTAACAGAAGGCTGGCCGGTTTCGGCAATAAAGCTTTTATGAACTGCCGGATCACTGTCATCAATCGGCGCATCTATTATTCCGGATGGATTTTCAAGATTTCCCTCCACAATCGCTATATATTCTTTTTCTCCGCCGTTTTTGGTAAGTACAGCAGCAGAATGGGAATGTTTTCCTATAACGATTATACCGGAAGTATCCATATCAAGACGCCCGACCACATGGAATTTTGCATTTCCGTATTTTGCGGCGCAATAATTTGCGACCGTATCTGTCTGATGGTTTTTAGAAGGATGAACGGGCATATTTACCGGCTTATTGAAAACGACGATATCCTCATCTTCATAAAGCATATCAATTTCAAGATCCGGATTAGGGGTAAAATAACTTTCCCCTTCAGGTATATATGCCTTGAGCACAGAACCTGATTTTATCCTGTCGATAGTCCTGATAGGCACCCCATCAAGAAGAAGAGAGTTTTCGGTATGACGCATTTTTACTATAAGAGCATAGGAAAAATGCTCGCAATATCGCAAATAATGATATGCCTGCTTTCCGTCGTGCTCATCGGTTATATTAAAGACAAGTTCGCGCATTTTTCCAATCACTCCTTTCAAAAATTACGGCGGGAGTACCCCAAGGGTACTTCCGCCCTACTGTAAAATTTTATTTTTTGAGAAGATCGCGGATTTCCATAAGAAGTTTTACTTCATCGGAAAGTTCCGGTTCCTTTGCTTCTTCAGCAGCGGCTGCAGCTTCTTCCTCAGCTTTTTTCTTTGCTTCAGCTTTTTCTTTTACCTGATTGAAGGTTTTAACAATAAGGAAAACAACAAACGCAATAAGGATGAAATCGATTACTGTGGAAATGAAAGTTCCGATTGCCACTACAACAGCAGGATCGGTAACTTCGCCTGCTTCGTTAACAACTTCGGGGGTAAGTACAATATTGAGTTCGGTAAGATCAACATCTCCGATGATCCAGCCGATGAAAGGCATGAACACATCGTTTACGAGGGAGGTTGTGATTTTTCCGAAAGCGGTAGCGATGATAACACCGACTGCCATATCAAGGACATTGCCTTTTGCGATAAATGTTTTAAATTCTTCAATAAATTTTTTCAATGTTTTCAAATCCTTTCTGTTTTTAATCAATGTCTTCTCCATGTTGAAGGCATAAAGAGTATCAGCATCGGGAAAATTTCAAGTCTTCCGGTAAGCATCAGGAGCGAAAGGAAAATTTTTGTTGCTCCGTCAAAAAATCCAAAATAACCGGAATGTCCGATTTCTCCAAGGCCCGGTCCTACATTGTTGACACAGGAAAGCGCCGCTGTAAACGCGGTTTCATAATCATATCCTGCTATCATAACAGCTATACTTGAAATTGCAAGTATGGCAAAAAATGCGCTTATATAAACCATTATAAAACTTCTGGTTTCTTTGTCAATGATTTTGCCTTCGAACTTGATAGTGGTTACTTCGTGTGGGTGTGCAAGGCGGTGGGATTCCTTACGAAGCATTTTGAAAGTCATAATAACACGGCTTAATTTAAGTCCGCCGGCAGTTGAACCGGCACATGCACCTGTGAAAAAAAGCAGGAGAATAATCGCATGACAAAGCATCGGCCAGTTCATAAATTCAACTCCGCCGAAACCGGTTGTTGAAATAATCGCAGTTGTTCCGAAGAAGGCTTTTCTTATTGCTGTTCCGAAATTTCCGTAATAATCAATACAGTTGATTCCGATTACAGCGGTGCATACCGCAACAATTGCAAGGAAAACACGAAGTTCTTCGCTTCGGAATGCAATTTTAAAGCGGCGAAGAAGCATAAGGTAATAAAGGTTGAAGTTTATTGCAAAAATCATCATAAAAATCGCAACGATCCATTCGATATATGCGCTTTCATAGGCTGCAATTCCCGCGTTGCGAACGCTGAAACCGCCTGTTCCTGCGGTGGACATTGCGGTTGTTACCGCATCGAAAACACCCATTCCTCCGAAAAGAAGCAGAACAGCTTCGATTACTGTGAGTCCCGCATAAATTCCGTAAAGAATAAGCGCATTGGAACTGGATTTCGGCGCAATTTTACCAACAGTGGGTCCCGGAACTTCCGCTCTCATGATATAAAGCGAATGTCCTTCGGAAAACTGGGTAAGCATAAGAAGGAACATAATTATTCCCATGCCGCCTATCCAATGGGTGAAAGCTCGCCAGAAAAGAATTCCTTTCGGAAGATTTTCAACTTCGGAAAGAATTGTTGCACCGGTTGTTGTAAATCCGGAAACGGTTTCAAAAAGAGCATCGATAAGCGAAGGAATAGCCCCGCTCAGATAAAACGGCATTGCACCGAAAAGTGAAACCAGAATCCAACCTGCGGCAACGGAAATATAACTTTCTCTTGCAAAAACAAGATCGTTTTTCGGTTTTTTCAAACCAAAAAAAGCTCCTGCTCCAAAAGCAGCCAGTATACTGTATACAAACGGCATTAAAACATCATATTCTCCGTAAAAAACGGAAACAAGCATCGGCAAAACCATAAAAGCGGATTCCGCCATCAATATCATGCCGATGATATAGCGAATCATTTTATAGTTCATAATTACCTCATAATATCATTGAGTTCTTCAATGCTTGCAATTTCGGAAGTTATTACAACAACCGAATCGCCTTTTTGAATTTCGTCTAAACCGTTAGGAATAATCGCATGTCCTTTTCTTACGATTGCTGCAAC
Source organism: Oscillospiraceae bacterium (assembly GCA_045638185.1). Classification (GTDB taxonomy): domain Bacteria; phylum Bacillota; class Clostridia; order Oscillospirales; family Ruminococcaceae; genus UMGS1668. The sequence goes on from JAZUAX010000153.1 coordinate 6,725, forward strand.
AAGGATATGTTCTTTTATGGGAAGATCTTTAAGCGGAACACCGATATAATCTTCGTCTTCCCTTACTATAAATTCAAGAGCTTCGATCCTGTTATCAACAATTCTTCGGAGCGATTCCACTTTGTTTTTGCTGTAAGAGTTCTGGATTGCACGAACGTAGGAACTTATACGCTCTGCTGTGATAAGTTTCGGGGAAACAACACTTTCGATTCCGCTTGTTTCAATAACTTCCGGGAAGGAAAGATGGTGAACTTTTGTGATAACTTTTTCAACGTTTTTCGTTCTTGCGTACATTCCGTAGATAATATTCATTTCATCAAGTCCGGTAAGTGCAACAAAACCGTCAAAATCCATTATGCCCTCTTCCAGAAGAAGGTCCTTTTCCGTTGCATCTGCGCAAACAATAGAAGCTTTCGGAAGAATTTCGGAAAGCTCATCACAGCGTTTCGGGTTTTCTTCAACTATTTTTACATCGATTCGCATATCGATAAGCTGGCTTGCAAGATAATAAGCTATCATTGAGCCACCAATTATCATAACGCTTTTTACCGGGCGTTTAAAGCTTCCTATCGCTTCAAAAAAATCATGGATATTTTTAGGAGATGCGGTGATATTTATCTTATCTCCCTCTTTAAGCACAAAATCGCCTTTCGGAATGGTAATATCTTCTCCCCTGCGAACCGCGCAGATAAGAACTTTTATCTTATATTTTCCGTAAATATCTTTAAGAGCAAGGTCACAGAGAGGGCAATCTTTTCCTAT
>JAZUAX010000154.1:0-3058 GCA_045638185.1 Oscillospiraceae bacterium
GTGCTCGCGGCTTCCTGCAAAAAGATAATCGCACCGGCAATGTTTACCGGAATGCTCGAAAACCCGGCAACTCAGCGAAATCTCGCACAGCTTAAATCCGATGGATGGGAAATCATCGAATCCGAAAGCGGAAGACTTGCCTGCGGAGCAATCGGAAGCGGACGTCTTGCGGAAATTCCGGAACTTATTTCCGCGGTTGAGGAAGCTCTTTTTGCGGATGAGCAGCTCAAAGGAAAACACGTGCTCATAACCGCCGGTGCAACCCGCGAGAGTCTTGATCCGGTTCGTTTTATCACCAACCGTTCAAGCGGTAAAATGGGTTATGCCCTTGCAAAAATGGCAAAAACCATGGGTGCGGAAGTTACTCTCATCAGCAGAAAGACCGAAATTCGCCCGCCTCACGGCGTGAGCACCGTCTTTACTGAATCTGCTGAGGATATGTATAATGCAGTGACCGAAAAGGCGGAAAACGCCGATATTATCGTAATGGCGGCTGCTGTTGCGGACTATACTCCCGCAGAATATTCCAATCAGAAAATCAAAAAATCCGAAGGCGACAACACCCTTGTGCTCAAACGCACAAAAGATATTCTTGCGAGCATCGGAAGGACAAAACCCTCCGGACAGGTTGTTGTGGGCTTTTCCATGGAAACAGAAAATCTGCTCGAAAACAGCCGCAAAAAACTGCTTATGAAGAATGCGGATATGATAGTCGCAAACTCTATTGCTTCCGAAAATACCGGTTTTGGCGTCGATACCAATGCAGCTGTGCTCATTACCAGAATGGGCGAGCATGAAACCGGACTTATGAGCAAAGAGGAACTTGCAAAAGTTATTCTCGAAAAAGCATCAGAATTGCTTTAATAAAAAAAGACGGCATTGCCGTCTTTTTTTAATCTTATTTTCTGCAAAAAGCTGAAATTGCTTTTGAAACAAATTCCGCGGTGCCTTTTCCGCCAGCTTTGTCGATGTCTTCGGTAAAACGTTCATCGAAAACATACATCTGGCCGAGACCTAAAAGGATTTCATTGGTGCAGTTATAATAATTTTCGGTAATGAAGCTTTGAAGCCTTTTAACAAGTTTCTGCGCTTCTTCGGATTCCGGCGCTACGCCGGAAATTTTTCCGAATTCCGCAAAAATTTCCATCATTCCGGAAGCGATAAAAGAACTATCATCTTCGGAACGTCCTTCGGATTTTGCTTCATATTCTTTGAAAGCGGAAGTTTTGCCCCATTTTTTCTTTGCTTCGGCTTCATATTCTTTAAGTTTTGTTTTATCAAATGCAGAAAAATCCAAGATTTTTTCCTCCTTGTTTTTAAGTTTTTCGGCAAGGGAGATTAGAGAATCGATTTGTTCGCGCCGAAGTTTAAGAATTTTTATCTGTTCCGAAAAGGCTTTTTCTTTGTCAAAATCAGGGTTTTCGATGATTTTCTTTATTTCTTTAAGCGGAAATTCAAGTTCCCTGAAAAGAAGAATCGTCTGAAGTTTTTCCAAAGAATTTTCATTATAAAGCCGATATCCGGAATCGGTAAAACCACTTGGCGGCAAAAGACCGATTTTATCATAATATTGCAAAGTGCGGACGCTTATTCCGGCAATTTTGCTGACTTCGTTTACGGTAAACACAAAATCATCTCCCTGTGACTATATATTACACTATTACGTTAGCTAAGGGTCAAGGGGTTTCTTCAAAAAATTCATAAAATTTTTAAAAAATATTCGCATCGTCGTAAAACCAATGGGATATAATTACAATCGGTAATTTACTATTATATGAAAGAAGGTGTTACATTTGGTAACTTATGAAATGGTAAAAAATGACCCCACGGTCAAAGTCTATATTGAAAAAGCAGGAGAAGCCCTTAAAGCAATCGGTTTTTCCGAACACAGTTTTGCTCATGTCTGCCTTGTTGCGGAAAAAGCCGCATACATAATGGAAACCCTCGGTTATTCCGAAAGAGAAGTGGAACTTGTTAAAATTGCGGGTTATCTCCACGATATCGGAAACGTTGTCAACAGAAGCGACCATTCCCAAAGCGGTGCTATCATGGCTTTCAGAATTCTTGATAAAATGGGTATGGATCCTGCGGAAATTTCCGATATTATAATGGCAATAGGAAACCACGATGAAGGAACGGGAAAACCTGTTAGCCCAATGGCTGCGGCTCTTATTATTGCGGATAAATCCGACGTTCGCAGAAGCCGCGTTCAGAACGAGAACGAAGATACTTTTGATGCCCACGATAAGGTAAACTATTCCGTAAAAAAAGCGGAACTTAAAATCAACGAAAATAAAACCCTTATCAAACTCAAGCTTTCTGTTGATACCCGTTACGGTTCGGTAATGGATTATTTCAGAATTTTTATGGACAGAATGATACTTTGCAAATTTGCTGCAGAAAAACTCGGCCTTGAATTTAAACTTATGATAAACGAACAGCAGCTTGTATAAAAAAACACCTCCGCTTTTGCGGAGGTGTTTTTTATTTCTTTATATTTTGCGATATATATTCGATTATTGTTCCGGCAAACATTCCGATTCCGGCACCGAGAGCTGCACCGATACTTTCGCTTGCGGATCCTATGGCAATTCCTATGGCAACACCGAAAAGCGGACCGATGGCAGAAAAATCCCAATCAGTTTTTTCGGATTTTTTGCTGTGATTTTTAGAATAACCTGCGGCGAAAATTGCGAGCGAAACTCCTATGAGGAAAAAGGGAAGAGCTGATTTTATGAATTCTTCCATTCGAAGTTCACTCCCTTATGGAATGTTCTTTTTTAAGCTCCTTTATTTTTTTGTTGATTCCGGAAAGACCGGCAAACATCAGAACCGCAAGAGCAATGTTTACAAAAGGAAGCCATACCAATTCTTTTACGTTGAACCAACAGTTGATGACGTTTAAAATTCCAACACAAAGATTTAAGATTCCAAGCGGAACAAGAAGCTTTTTTATAAGGATATAATGTTTGAGCTTAGATTCGATATCAGAAAAAAGCTCGAAAGGGCCTTCGGCGGTTTTTTTGCGGAAATAGACCCAGTTAAGATAGCTTGCGAC
>JAZUAX010000155.1:0-15912 GCA_045638185.1 Oscillospiraceae bacterium
CGTCGAGGAGCTTTTTGATTACCTCGAGGCAGACCCGGTTAAGATTCCCTGGCAGGAAGCTGTCGACCGCCAATGGAGCGGGCAGCCCGAATGGATGAACAGAGAAGAATTCGAGAAATTCAAAGAATCCGGTTGGGGAAAAGATAAACAGCTCGAAGAATTCATCGCAAAAAAATAAAACCTTGTCCGAAACGGACAAGGTTTTTTATTTTAAAAATCAGATAAGCCTGAGGAAACCGAAAACGATTCCCGCAGCGGCGCTCATTCCTAGAATGACCACCGGGTGGGGATTTTTCTTTTTGAGCACGAACCAGCAAACCAAAGCAAGAATGATTCCGGGGATGCTGATAAGGTCGAAAATGTTTTTGGTTTCGCTGAAAAGCGAAACGTTGATGAGAGAAATTTCCAAAACGGAAACAAGGGCGGAACAAACAAGAGCAACCGAAACAGCTCTTAAACCGTAAAAAGCGCCTTTAACAAGCTTGTTTTCGTTGAATTTTTTAAGAAAACGGGAAACAATGCTTGCGATTATAATGGGCGGAACGATGAAACCGATGCTTGCGATGATAGAACCGAGAACTCCGGCAGAAGTGAATCCAACGTAGGTCGCCATGTTGATTCCGATAGGGCCGGGGGTGGATTCGGAAATTGCGATCATATCCGCAAGCTGGGCGTGGCTGTACCAGCCGGTTTTATCGGAAATTTCATAAAGGAACGGAAGGGAAGCAAGGCCACCGCCAACGGTGAAAAGCCCCGCTTTGAAAAATTCCCAGAAAAGCTGAAGATAAATCATTTCGCTTTACCCCCTTTCAAAAAGAAGAGGTGAACGATAATTCCGGCAGCAGCGGCAAGAATTACAAAAACGATGGGGCTTATATCCGTGAAGATAGAAAGAGCCAGAACGACCGCGAAAAGCACGAAGGTGAATTTATCGATAATGGCTTTTTTGAAAAGTTTGAGCACCGCGGAAAGAATGAGCACGCAAACCCCAACTCGAATTCCGGCAAAGGCATTCTGAACTATCGGAAGTTCGGAAAAGCTCTGAATGAATGCGGCAATGGCAACGATTATTACAAGCGAAGGGCTTATAACGCCAAGGGAAGCGGCAATTGCTCCCGCAAGACCCTTTGCTTTTGTTCCGATGAAAACGGCGGTGTTTACGGCAATAACGCCGGGAATGCATTGGCCGACGGCATAATAATCCATAAGTTCTTCTTCGGTGACCCAGCCTTTTTTCTCAACAGCTTCGCGTTGGAGCATGGGAAGCATGGCATAGCCTCCGCCGAAGGTAAGACCGCCTATACGCGCGAAAGCAAGAAAAAGTTCTATAAGTTCTTTCATGATTTCTCCTTATCAGCAGGGAAAATTTACTTATTATATATTACCTTAAAATAAAACATTGTCAACAGTTTTTGCGCGGCGGAAGAAATATTACTTTTACAAAAGTATGAAATATGCTACAATGGTTTTGTAAGCAAAAGTCTTTTTTTGATAAAGCAAGGAGAAATTTATATGGAAACCCCTTTTAATCCGACATATCAGAAATATCCTTCCCAGCGTTATCCTATCTATGCCCGTGGCGGAATGGTTTGCGCATCAAGTCCAATGGCTTCTGCAGCGGGACTTGAAATCCTTAAAAAAGGCGGAAACGCAATGGATGCGGCTGTTGCAACCGCTTCTGCGCTTACTGTTGTTGAACCTACCGCGAACGGAATCGGTTCCGATGCTTTCGCTCTTGTCTGGTCCGCAAAGGACCAAAAACTTTATGGCCTTAATTCAAGCGGACCTGCTCCCATGGCCGCATCCATTGAAGAGATTCTTGCAGATAAAAAAGACGAGGGCGGTAAAATGCCTACCTTTGGTTGGACTGCAGTAACTGTTCCCGGAGCGCCAAAAGCCTGGGCAGAACTCAACAAACGCTTTGGAAAACTTTCTCTTTCCGAAGATCTTGCACCTGCGGTTCACTATGCAAGGGAAGGCTATCCTTGCGCTCCTAACCTGGCAATTATGTGGAAAGCTGCATTTAACAGATATACAAAAACTTTTGATGGAAAACCGGAATTTGACGAATGGTTCAAAACCTTTTCTCCGGAAGGAAAACCTTACGAAGCCGGAGATATAATCCGACTTCCCAACCATGCGGATACCCTTGAAGCAATAGGAAGAACCGGCGCTGATGCTTTCTATTCCGGCGAAATTGCAAGAAAGATCGATGAGGACAGCCGAAAATTCGGCGGATATCTCCGTTATGAAGACCTTGCAAAATTCGAGGCAAAATGGGTAGAACCTATAAAGGTAAATTACCGCGGATACGAAGTTTGTGAAATTCCTCCCAACGGTCAGGGAATTGTTGCCCTTATGGCTCTCAATATTCTTAAAGAATTTGATTTTACAGAAAAAGATTCCGCTGAAACTTACCACAAACAGCTGGAAGCCATGAAAATCGCCTTTGCGGATGCTTTCCGTTATGTAACCGATCCGAATCATATGGAGATAGATTATAACGATCTTCTCGATCCCGCATACGGCGCTGAAAGAGCAAAGGAAATTGGCGAAACCGCCAAAGTTTATACCCATTCAATTCCGCCCAAGAGCGGAACGGTCTATTTCTGCTGTGCCGACGGAGAAGGAAACATGGTCTCCTTTATCCAGTCCAACTATATGGGTTTCGGTTCCGGAATCGTTATAAAAGACACCGGTGTTTCTCTTCAGAACCGCGGATGCGATTTTTCTCTTAACCCCGAAGATGTAAACTGCCTTAAACCAGGAAAACGTACCTATCACACCATTATTCCCGGTTTTATTCTTAAAGACGGAAAAGCAGTTGGTCCTTTCGGTGTAATGGGAGGTTATATGCAGCCTCAGGGACATCTCCAGGTTGTAATGAATTATATTGATTTTCATCTTGATCCACAGCAGGCTTTGGATGCTCCAAGATGGCAATGGATGCGTGATAATACTGTTACTGCCGAAACCAGATTCAGCAGCGAAACATCCCGTTTGCTCCGCCAGAAAGGTCACGATATCCGCATCGATCTTTCAACCCCAAGTTTTGGCAGAGGACAGATGATAGTCAGACTTGAAAACGGAACTCTTGTAGGCGGAACCGAATCCAGAACAGACAGCAACATAGCTTGTTATTAAAAAGGAGAAAAAGATTTATGATAAAACAAATTGTTCACGATCCTATGTTCCTTGCGCAGAAATCTGCGGACGCAACTTTTTTGGATCTGCAGACAGGGAAGGATCTTCTTGATACTCTTGCGGCAAACAAAGCGGGATGCGTTGGCCTTGCTGCAAACATGATAGGCGTTAAAAAACGCATAATTGTTTTTGATAACAACGGAACAGATATGCTTATGTTCAATCCGGAAATTATCGAAAAAACCGGAGAATACGAGACGGAGGAAGGCTGCCTTTCTCTTTCAGGAGTCCGTAAGACAAAGCGCTTCAAGTTTATAACTGTAAAATATCTTGATATGAATTTCAAACCGCAAAGCGGAAAGTTTTTCGGCTGGACTGCGCAGATAATCCAGCATGAAATAGACCATTGTAACGGAATTCTCATATAAAGAAAAAAACGCCTGCACAGCAGGCGTTTTTTAATATCCGAATGTTCTGGAGACTTTCTGCAAAGTTTCTATGATGTTTATTTTCTCCGGGCAATTTTGTTCACATATTCTGCATCGCATGCAATCGGAAGGTCTGGAAAAATTCTTTGTAAGGAAAGAATATGCCGGTTCGATTTTCCAGCTTTCTCCCGGGCTGAGGCAATATTCGTTATAAATTTCAAAATAGCGGTGAACAGGAATCTGAATGGGGCAGTTTTCGGAACAACAGAAACATCCGATGCATTGAACAGCCTTTTCCGAACGGATAGTTTCAGCCGTTTTTGCAAGAACAGATAATTCTTTTTCAGAAAGAGAACTTTCTTCAATGTTTTCTGAAATTTGCCCGGGACTTTTAATTTCCGCAGAAACGTATTTTACAGAAGAAAAATTTTCCGCAAAGCGGATTGCGGAACAACTTTCTTTGTCGAGAAATCCGCATTTAAGCGGTTCCGAAGCTATAATTTCTTTGCCGTGATTTTTGGCAATCTCATAACATTCCTTTATGCGGAAAGCGGGGCTTTCCCAATCCAGATAGTTTATCTGGAGCTGGACAAAATCGATTTCAGGGTGTTTTGTAAGGATTTTATCAAGAAGTTCCGGAGTATCATGGAAAGTGAAACCGCTTTTTAAAATTTTTCCTTCAGATTTCAGTTTTTCAAGAAATTCAAAAGCTTTGCAGAATTCCGAATTTATATAGTTTGCTTCGTTAAGCCATTGAATCATATAGATATCGAAAAAATCAACTCCGCAGAGGGAAAGCTGCTTTTTAAAAATCCTTTCGCAATCTTCCGGATTCCGGAGCATCCAACTCGGAAGTTTGTCTGCAAGTATATAGGAATTTCTAGGATACCTTTCGGTAAGGGATAGGCGAACAGCTTCTTCCGAAGCACCGCCAAGATATGTAAAAGCGGTGTCAAAAAATCTTCCGCCTTTTTCGATAAAAAGATCCACCAATGAATTGAGCACGGCGTAATTTACGCTGTGCTCATCTTTTTTGTCCGAAAGCGGAAGTTTTGAAAAATCAAAACCGAGTTTTATCATATTATGCCTCTTTTATGCAAAAATGAAAAAATGCATTATGAACGCGCAGAAAATTCCGAGAACGATGCCGGTGGTTACCTGAAGCGGTGTGTGTCCCACAAATTCCTTGAGCATAACTTCCGGAAGTTCGTTTTTCGAAAACTTTTCAAAAGAATCCACAAGAAGATTAAGGAGTTTTGCATGTTTTCCTGCTTCGCGGCGAACACCCATTGCGTCGTGGCAAACAATTACCGCAAGAATTCCGCTTATTGCAAATTCAAAGGAACTTAACCCGTAGGTCAGCGCACAAATTGTTGCAAGGGAAGAAACGGTTGCGGAATGTCCGCTTGGCATGCCGCCATCACCGAAAAGTCTGGAAAAATCCCAGCTTTTATTGATTATTGCATAGATAAAAACCTTGAGCACCTGGGCAACTGTCCAGGAAGCCACTGCGGTAAGAAAAAATTTGTTTGAAAGAAAATCAAGAAGAAAATCCATTTTAAAAATCCTTTGCAAAGTGATAGATATATTCTACCACAAAATTATCACAGTTTATATATTTTTGAAAAAATTAAATAAAAAACCCAAAGATAAATGCTGCACCGGAAGCCGCAAGCGCAACAACGATAAGCGGAAGACCAAAATAAGCAAGAACAACCGCAACCACAGTTCCTATTATAGAAGTCATAACATTTCCTGTGGAATAGAAAATTGCGGGAATGGTCATGGCGCTTAAAACCGCATAGGGAATATAATAAAGGAAGCTGCGGAAAAAGGGAGATTTTATCTTTTTACGGAAAACGGTGAAAGGAATCATTCGGATAAGATAAGTTACACCGGCCATAACGGCAATATAAACAAGAACGCTCATTCTTCCGCCTCCTTTTCTTCCGGAACGGGAAAAATAGCGGCACATATTGACGCTGCAATTACCGAACAGATTATTATCGCAAAACCACCGGAAACGAACTTAAGGACATATTCAAAAACAATACTGAAAACAGCGGCGATTATAACTGCGGCAAGCACACCTTTTTCCTTTTTTGACGGAGGAATTATTATTGCAAGGAACATTCCGTAAAGAACAAGTCCCATCGCTCCGGAAAGGGAAGGGGGAAGAATGTTTCCTGCGGCGGCACCAAGAAATGTGCCCGAAACCCAACCCAAAGCAGAAATCACAGTAAGACCATACATATAATAGGGTGAAACTGATTTTTGGGAAACCGCAACGGCAAAAATTTCATCTGTAATGCCAAAGGAAGCAATCATGCGGTGAACTGTGTTGAAGCTTACGTCAAGTTTCTGGGAAAGGGAAATTCCCATCAGGGAATAGCGGATATTTATAACAAGCTGGGTGAGAGCCATTTCCAAAAGGCTTCCGCCGGCGGCAATTATTCCAACGCCGGCAACCTGTCCTGCGGAAGTAAGGTTTGTAAGAGAAATTCCAACGGCGGAAAGAATTGAAAGGCCGAGGCTGACGGCGAGTATTCCGAACCCGAAGGAAACGGAAAGATATCCGAGGCAAATCGGTATTCCGTCGTGGATTCCCTTAAAAAAATCTCTTTTCAAAATTCCGCTCCCTTTCTGAAAAATATAAAAATAATTATAGCACTGTTTTTTTCATAAATAAACATAAAAACTTAAAATACTTTATGTATTTGCAAAATTATGCTATAATTGCGCAGAAAGGCGGTGCTTTTTATGATTGACGAATACCTTAAAACTTTTATCTGCGTTGCCGAATGCGGAAGTTTCACGAAAGCTGCGGAGCTTCTTTATCTTTCTCCCAATGCAGTTAAAAAAAGAATAGGTTCCCTTGAAGAAAGCACCGGTATAAATCTTTTTGCAAGAACTCTTAAAGGCGAAAAACTTACTTTGGCAGGAAAATCTTTTTACAGCGAAGCAAAAAACATGGTTCAAAGTTATAATAATGCTATCGAGCGGGCAAAAAGGATTCAGGAAAGCAGCGAAGATGTTATTAAAATAGGAATTATGGATACTTTTGCGGACGAATTTATGACGGCAAGATGGTTCCAACCTTCGGATAAAGTTGAACGAACCAAAACAAGCATGGCTTTTTTCGGAAGTTCAAGCGATAGTCTTATAACAATGCTCCGAAGTCTGGGGAATGATATTGACCTTGCGGTGGATATATGTGACAAAAAGCTTGCAAGAAAAACCGGAGTTGAGGCAATAAAAATATCCGAAGCAAAAATTTGCTGTGCCGTTCCGCTTAATCATCGTCTTTCGGAAAAAGAAGAGATAACTCCGGCGGATCTTTGCGGAGAAAAAGCTGCAATTTTAAAAAGCGGCAGAAACGAACTTTGGGACGAGGTTATTCAAAACATAAAAAATGATTATTTCGGTGTCGATTTTTTTGAAATCGATAAATACAGCATAAAAACATTCAACCGGTGCGAAAACGAAAACAGAATAGTTTTTATGACAGAAAATGGTGGAAAATCATATCCTTTCAGCAAAAAAATTCCGCTGAGCAAAACATATATTGTGCCTTTTGGAATTTATCTTCTGGAAAAACCTTCTGAAAAAACAGTTTTATTTGTTGAAGAAATAAAAAAGTTTGCGCCTAAAAATTAACGGTAAAAGAGCCTGTATGTGCACCTTAAGTGCATATACAGGCTCTTTTTTGTTCTTTTATTGCGATTAAGCTTGCGTTATAATATCATTGATGTGTTAAATAAAACACGAAAGCATAAAGGAGGATTTTATAATGGAAAGACTTGATGGAAAAAGAATCATTGTAACCGGCGGCGCAGGCGGCATGGGCAGAACCACCGTTGAAAACTTCCCTTCTCTTGGCGCAAAAGTCGCTTTCTTTGACGTAAACGACGCAGACGGCGCAGAAGTTGAAAAAATCAGCGGAGCAAAATATATCCATGTTGACGTTTCCTGCGAAGAAAGCGTTCAGAAAGGCTTTGCAGAAGCTGTTGAATGGCTCGGCGGACTTGACGTAGTTATCCACTGCGCAGCAATCGCTCCCGCAACTCCCATCGAATATTGCGACTTTGCAACCTGGAAAAAACTCTTTGCAATCAACGCAGACGGTACTTATCTTGTTGATATGGAAGCTTTCAAATATATGAAAGACCAGGGCCACGGCAACATCATCAACTTCACCAGTGCTTCTGCATTCATCGTAAGCCCCTTCCAGCCAATTTATGGTGCAACCAAAGGTGCTGTAACTTCCTGGAGCAGAACCCTTGCTAAAGACCTTATGCCCTATAACATCAGAGTCAACATGATCGCTCCCAACATCTGGACTCCTATGACCGATAAACTTGTTGCACAGTTTAACGATCAGGAAAAACAGGCATTTATGGACGGCATGAAAGGTCTTATGCTCGGTGACAGACCCGGCGACCTTATCGAAGATTACCTTCCTGTTATTGCTTTTGCAGCAAGCGACAGTTCCAAATTCATCACCGGCCAGACTATCTGCGTAGACGGCGGTACTATGATGGTTCGTTAATCGAAAAATAAATACCCCCTTTTCTATTAAAAAAACCACCCTTCCGTAATTTTCGGAAGGGTGGTTTTTATGGTGGAGACACACGGGCTCGAACCGTGGACCTCTCGCGTGTGAGGCGAACGCTCTGACCAGCTGAGCTATGCCTCCGAAGGCAGAAAATATTATATCACCTTTTTGTTTTGCTGTCCATAAAAGCCTTTTTAAAAATTTATAATTCGTTAATTTTTAAAAAGGATATTTATGGTATAATAAATATATCAAACAAAAAAGGAAGATATTCATAATGATTTTGCAGAAACTCAGAGAATTTATGTACGGAAGATATGGCACAGACCAGCTTTCTCTCGCGTTGGTCGGCGGAGGTTTTCTTTTTTATACTCTTTATGTGTTCAGCCGCAATCGTTTCTTTTATTTCATTTCTCTTGTTCTTTACGGAATTGCGATTTTCAGAACTCTTTCAAAAAACACTGTAAAACGCCGCATTGAAAATCAGAAGTTCATGAATTTATGGTATAAACTTAAAAACAAATGGATAGGTATCAGGGCGGATTTTGAAGAAAGAAAAATCTATAAACATTTCAGATGCCCTTCCTGCGGACAGAAGATCCGTATTCCGAGAGGACGCGGAAAAGTTGAGATCCGCTGTCCCAAATGTTCCCACAAGTTTATTAAAAAAGCATAAACAAAAAGCGGAGGATATCCTCCGCTTTTTGTTTTATCTTTTAAAAACTCTTTCGCCGCCGATATATGTTTCGAGAACTTTTGTATCAAGAATTTCATCTTCGGGAATTTCGAAAAGGTCGCGGTCGAGAATAATGAAATCCGCTTCCATTCCGGGCGCAATTTTTCCGCGGATATCCTCATCGCCGCTGACATAAGCTCCTTCTGCGGTATAAGCATAGAGCGCATCATACATTGAAACAGCCTGTTCCGGAAGATAAGGTCCGCGGCCTTTGCAGTCTTTTCTGGTAACTGCGCAGTAAATTCCGCGCATGGGTTTGAAATTTTCAACAGGGCAATCGGTTCCGAAAGCTTCGTGAACGCCGCCTTCAAGATAATCTTTCCATGCATAGGAAGTTTCAGCAAGTTCCTTTCCGACTCTGTCATAGACGATATGCATATCGTAATCAATGAAAACCGGTTGGGTAAGAGGGATTATTCCAAGGCGGCAAAATCTTTCAACCTGCTCCTTGCTTGTAATCTGACAATGGACTATTGCATGGCGCGGAGAATATTCCGGATAGGTGTTTTTCGCATTTTCGATAGCATTGAGGCACATTTCCATTGCGCCGTTTCCTATCGCGTGGATAGCAACGGGAATGTTTCGTTTTTGTGCTTCAAGAACGAAATAATCCAGTTCGTCCTGGGTATAAATCCGGATTCCGCTGGTGGAAGAATCGTCCGCATAAGGTTCTTTCAGAAAAGCGGTTCTTGCGCCGAGGCTTCCGTCGGAAAGAATTTTAAGGCAGGAAACTTTAAAGCTTCCGTCGCGCATTTTATAATGTTCATGGCTGAACCAATCATCAACCTCCGCTTTTGTCTGAGAAAGAGCCTGTTCCGCATAATGGATCTTAAGTCTGCCGTCAAGGGAGGCTTTTTTAAGTTCTTCAAGCATTTCGTAGGCTCTGCCTTCGGGAGCATATTTCATATCGTCGGTCTGAACGGCGGTTATGCCCTGTTCATAAAGATCAGCCTGACATTCGAACATCATTTTGATAAGAATGCTTAAATCAGGATAGGGGAGTTTGGATTTTACTTCGTCAAAATAGTTTTCCTTGATAACTCCGTTGGGCTTTCCGTTTTCATCAACCTCACAGAAAGCACCAAGTTCCTTCGCTTTTTCAGAATCAAGACCCATGAGCATCATACCTTTTGTGTTGAGCACGCCAACGTGATAGCAGGCACGCATTATGAGCACGGGATAATCTTTGGAAATTTTATCAAGATCGGCTGCGGTGGGAAAACGTTTTTCTCCTTCGGTGAAATAATCGTGGTTCCAGCCTTCGCCGATTAACCAGAGGCCGCATTCTTTATCAAAATGCTCAAAAGCAGTGCTCATTTTTTCGACTATGTTATCAACAGAAACCGTTCCCCAAAGGTCAACGGAAAGCTTTGTTTTTACGTAATGAAGATAATGCATATGGGAATCATTGAAGGAAGGCATAAGGAGTTTTTCACCGCAATCGAGTATTTCGGTTTCAGGAGAAACAAGTTTTTCGGCTTCAGAAAGGGAACCGCAGAAAGAAAATTTTCCGTCTTTTACAATTGCGGATTCTGCAAAAGGGTTTTCTTTATCCATCGTTGCGATCTTTGCGTTTTTGATGATATATTCCATATTGTGCACCTCTTCTTTGAATCGGTAGAAAATTTCTGTAGAGGCGGATATCATCCGCCAGGTTTTATAGAATCAGTATAATGCAATATTGGCAAGATGTCAAAATAAAAACTTTACTTTCCCTTTTAAAAATAGTATTATATTACTATCGTTTAAAAATCAGGAGGATTTATTAACATGATTAAACTTGATATCAAAGGTTACGGCTCCATGATGATCGAGCTTGACCCTATCGCAGCACCCAAAACTGTTGCAAACTTTGAAGCACTTGTTGAAAAAGGCTTTTTCGATGGTCTTACTTTCCACAGAATTATCAAAGGCTTTATGATCCAGGGCGGCGACCCCGCAGGTAACGGAACCGGCGGCTGCAAACCCGAAATCTACGGCGAATTTGCTTCCAATGGCTGGAGCCAGAACACCATCAGCCACAAAAAAGGCGTAATTTCCATGGCAAGAACTTCCGACCCCAACTCCGCTTCCTGCCAGTTCTTCATTGTTCATGAAGACAGCGAATTCCTCGACGGTAACTATGCAGCTTTCGGCCATGTAACCGAAGGTCTTGAAGTTCTTGATGCAGTAGCTTCCGTTGCAACTTACCCCAACGATATGCCCTGCAAAAAAGTTGTCATCAAAAAGATGTCCATCGTAAAATAATGGAAAAACTTAAATTAAAAGCTACCGCGGAAGCGACCGCAATTCTTCTTGGATTTTTCATTTTCGGAATTCTTGTTTCCTTTCTGTTTGATGAAGTAACTGCGGAACTTTTCCGCCTTGTAATTCTTGAATGGGGCGCATTTCCGATGCTTTGTGCAATAACAGGCGGAGTTGTTTCCATGAAAAGCGGGTTCATGCCGCTTTACGGAATTTTCTCCGGAGCAATTTTTGTTCCGTTTATGCTTTTCTTTTTTGAGGTAAACTGGGGACTTGCGGTTGCCTATGCGCTTTTTGGTGCTCTTGGAAGCCTTTTCGGACATTGGCTTTATCTTAAAGAAGTTAAGCGAATTGAAGAAGGAAGACCGGAAACACGCCGCAAATCCATAATCTTTTCGATGTTCGACAGATACGATACAAAAAAATATAAATAAAAGAAAAAAGACAGCCGTACGGCTGTCTTTTTTTTGCTTTGAAAGTAAGGAGTATAAAAATGAAAAAATTTTACAAAACATAAAACAAAATTCCAATGGCTTGCAAAAGCGTTCCGATAACCACAAAAACATGGAAAACTGTATGGAAAATCGGTTTTTTGTGTCCTATTCCGTAAAGGACCGCGCCGATTGTATAGGATATTCCACCAAACAAAATCCAAAGCATTCCCGGAATCGTAAGCACTTCAATGGTCTGTTTGAAACAGATTACTATAAACCAGCCCATAAGGATATAAAAAATCATGGAAAGTTTTTTATATTTGTTGTGGTCGATTGCGGTGAATGTTGCGGCAACGCCGGCAAGAAGCCATTCCGCGCCGAGAACGGTCCATGCAAGAACGGGATATTCCGGGCGCATTGCGGAAAGAAGAATTGGGGTATAGGTTCCGACTATAAGCAGATATATAGTACAGTGATCGATTACCTGCATAACCTTTTTGGCAAGGCCGGGTTTTAATCCATGATAAATACTTGAAACAGTATAAAGAGCAATCATGGAAAAACCATAGATAAAAGAACCGATAATGCTCCAGACATCTCTGTTGAATGCAGAAACAATCACAGTCAGAAAAAGAAGAATTACCCCAAGACCACCACCGATTATATGGGTGGTCATATTGGCAATTTCTTCACCTCTGGTGTAATTCGGAAGAATTCTTTCCGAAAGAGGAGTTCTTCTCATAATTTTCTTTCTCCCCAGAAGAAGAGAGCGATGGAACCGGGGCCTACATGGCAACCGCAAACCGGTTCAAAAGGCATAACGGTGATGTTTCCGGTAAAACCGTTTTCGCGGAGCTTTTCCGTAAGGAAATCAATTGCAGCCATGTTGTCGCCGTGGATCATCATAACGTCAGCGGATTTATCAAAAACCAGTTCGTCATATTTTTTGACTATCTCAAGGAGGCATTTATTGATTCCACGGCATTTGCCCCAGGAAACAATGTGGCCTTCCTCGTCGCCGCGGAGAAGAGGTTTTATATTGAGAAGAGTTCCGATAGCTGCAGTTGCGCCGGAAATTCTTCCGCCTTTTTTAAGATAGGTGAGATCATCAACGGTGAAGAACTGGCACATATGGTGTTTGCGTTCTTCGGTTATGCTTACAACCTCTTCAAAAGTTTTTCCTTCTTCAATAAGTTCTGCGGCAGCGACAACCTGCATTCCGATTCCGAGACCGGCGCCGAGAGAGTTTATTACGGCAATTTTGGCTTCAGGATATTCTTCGAGAATTTCTTCTGCGGCAATTTCTGCAGCACGGCAGGTTCCGCTTACTCCGCCGGAAAGACCGATGTAAACGATATCGTCGCCGTTTTTAACAACTTCTTCGAAGCTTTCGCGGAAGGTTTCGGAGTTTGCCATGGATGTTTTCATCTCTGCGCCGTTTCTCATAGCATCATAAAAAGCCTTGCCGTCAAAATCATGTTCAAGGTCATAAGGAACATTTTCCCCATCTCTGGTGTAGGAAAGGGGAATGATATTTACGTTATATTTTTTGTTGAGAGCAACCGGAAGGTTGGAAGCGGTATCAGCAAAAAGTTTTATCATTCTTTAGTCCTCCCTTTTTTTGCCCCAGAAGAAAAGTGCAACGGTTCCGGGGCCGGTGTGGCTTCCGATGGTGGTGCCGATATAATTTATAAGAACTTTTCCGTTAAGTTTCGGGAAAAGTTCCTCGATAAGGTTTGCAACTGCTTCTGCGTCCTCGACGCAGGCGGATTGGGAAATATAGCATTTTCCGGAATAATCGTATCCGTCTTCAGCAAATTCTTCCATGCGTTTTACGATTTCGCGGATAACTTTTTTCTTGGAACGGATTTTGGCTCTTGCAATAAGGTGGCCTTCTTTATCAACATTGAGAAGAGGGCAGATTCCGAGAATTGTTCCGACAGTTCCTGCGGTTTTGGAAACCCTTCCGCCTTTGATGAAGAACTTGAGGTCGGAGGAGAAGAACCAATGGTGTAGGTTGAGTTTGTTTTCTTCTGCCCAGTTTTTAAGTTCGTCAATATCCATTCCACCGTCGCGGAGATCTGCGAGTTTATCCATAAGAAGACCGAAACCGGAGGAAGCAGCAAGGGAATCTATAACATATATTTTTCTTTCGGGATAACGTTCTTTTGCAATTTTTGCAGCATTCATAGCGGAGTTATAAGAACCGGAAATTCCGCTTGAAAGGGTGAGATGGATGATATCTTTTCCTTCGGAAAGGAAGCTTTCAAAATATTCAAGATATTCGGTGACGTTTATCTGGGAAGTCTGGGTATCTTCGCCGGAATCCATTCTCTGATAAAATTCTTCAAAAGGAATGCTCTGGCCAAGATCATCGTAATAATCAACACCGTTGAGTTTATAATGGAAACAAAGATATTTTATATCTCTTTTTTCGAAATGTTCTTTTGACAGATCTGCGGTGGAGCAGCAGCTTAAAATGTATTCAGACATTTTTGTTTCTCCTTTTCGGGTTTTAGTCAGTGCTGCTATTCTAACCGAAAGGAGGATGAGAATCAATATTTTTGGACTATACTCTTTGAAAACAAAAAGTAGAGTCCGGAAAAACGGACTCTACTCAGAGTGGAATGGCTTATTTATGCGATTTTTTGATGCGGAAAGAAAGGAAAACGATAAATTCCGCAGGAACAAGCAAAAGAAATATCTGCCAGGGATTAAACCTTATTAAGGTAAGATAAATTGCAATAAAAATGCTTGCAACAAGTCCATAGATTATATGGCGGTTGTTTTTCCCTTGTTCCCAGACCGAATTGAGTACAAGAAAAGTGATGAGGGAAACCGGAAGAGCATAGATAAAAACAAGCCACCAGTTGAATCGGAAAAGCCAGCCGATGATATAGATAAAAAATGCAACAGTCCAGATTCCGAAAAGAACAAGGGCGGTTATAACTTTGCTGTGGAAGTTGCGTTCCTCTTTTTTAAATCTTTCGGGCTTTTCCCAACTGTCGTGGGAGCTGAGGAGATAATCCACCGTTACTCCGAAAATCTCGCTCATTTTTTTAAGAACATATGCATCGGGAACAGCCTCGGCGCGTTCCCATTTGGAAACACTTTTATCGGAATAGTTAAGAAGTTCTCCAAGTTCCGCTTGGGTCATTCCTTTTGCGGTGCGAAGATTTATTATGTTGCTTGCGGTTATAACTTTTAAATCGTCCATTGGCTGTTCACCTCGCTTTCAAACATATTATATACTATATTTCAAAAAAATTCTATCAGCCGAGGAAAAAAAGTTTTGATGCGGCTGTCATAACAACAAGGAAAATTACGTTTATTGCGGTAAACATAACAAGATATTTTTTGGTCTGTTCCGGATAAAGGATTTTGAATTCACTAAAGGTTATAAGGCTTGCGAGAGAGGCAATAAGTGTTCCGGTTCCTCCGATGTTTACACCAAGGAGAAGGGAATGATAATCTTCGGTGAATTGGGAGAGGAGAATTGCGGAAGGAACGTTGCTTATAAACTGGCAGGAGAGAACGGAAACGATAAGAGCATCTTTTTCAAGAAGAGCAGAGAAAAATTCGTTCACAGCGTCGATTCTTGCAAGGTTTCCGGAAAAGATGAAAAAGAAGAAAAACGTTCCGAGAAGGGAATAGTCAACTTCATAAAGAGCATCCCTATCCACAAAGAAAAGCACGGCAGGAATAACAGCAAGACCGAGCCAGAAGGGAATGATCCTGAAAACAATAAGAATTGAAAATGCAAAAAGCACCATATAAAGAACGGTCTTTTTAACGTGAAATTTTTCAGGAAAGTCTTCATGGAACGAAAGTTTTTCCGGTTTAATAAGAAAACATGCCGCAGCAAGCATTGCTATTGCAAGAAGAAAAGGCGGAAACATGATTTCGGTGAACTTTGCGGTGGGTATTTCGAAAAAAGAATAGAGATAAAGGTTTTGCGGGTTACCGAAAGGAGTGAGCATTCCGCCAAGGTTTGCGGAAATGTTTTGCAAGATGAAAAGATAAGCCATGAATTTGTCATTCCTGGTTACGGAAAGAGCAAAATAGCCCAGAGGAAGGAAGGTGATAAGCGCCATATCGTTGGCGATGATCATCGAACCGATGAAAGTTATTACAACAAGCAGGAGGAAAAGTCTGCGCAGATTTCCGGAAAGAAGAACGAGTTTTCTTGCAAGAATTGTAAAGAATTTTACGTTTCCGAGGGCGCAGACAACAGCAAGAGTAAGGAAAAGACATGCAAGGGTTCGCCAATCGAAATAGGAAAGATAATTTGCATCCGGCGGAACAAAAAATGCGGTTACGAAAGCGGCAAAGGCCGCAACGCAGAAAACGGTATTCCTTTTTATAAAATGT
>JAZUAX010000156.1:0-7313 GCA_045638185.1 Oscillospiraceae bacterium
AAAGTTGTCGAAATCGACCAGCAGGGCAGAATCAACCTTTCCAGAAAAGATGCTCTTGCAGATATTGAAGCAAGACAGCAGAAAAAGAACGGCTGATAATTGAAAACAGATAAAGGCATCCGAAAGGATGCCTTTTTTATCTTTACATAGCATTTCAAAAGTGGTATTATTTTTTTATTGTTTATTTCAAAAGAGGTTTGACAGATGATAGAAAAGCTTTGGAAAAATCTTTCACCGAGAAACAGCAGAATTGTAAAAATGATCTGGTCTGCATTCACAATGTTTTTTATCGGTTTCGGAATTTATCTTCAGATAGAAGCAGATATAGGTTTTCCCTCCTGGAATGCCCTTAACCAGGGTTTTTCAATTGTTTTTCCGATAACTTACGGCACAGCAAGCATTACCATAGGCCTTACAATTGTTTTTGTTGACCTTTTGATGAAAGAACCTATCGGAATGGGAACTCTTATCGATGCGGTTTGCGTCGGTCTCGGATGCGATTTTTTCTCGATGCTGGATCCTGTTCCGGAAATGGATTCGCTTTTTATAAAACTTGTTGTTTTTATGATAAGCCTCTTTATTCTCAGCATAGGCCAATATATGTATATGATAACCGGTCTCAGCTGCGGACCGAGGGATGCTTTTACTGTTGCTGTGGGAAAACGCTGCAAAAAAATTTCCATAGGAACGGTCAATAATATCATCAGCGCCGTTGTCCTTGCAATTTCCTGGGCAATGGGTGCGACCATCGGAATCGGAACGATTCTCTCTGTTTTCGGAATGGGAATGGTTATGGACTGGACTTTTAAAATGTGTCGTTTTGAACCGAGAAACGTTACTCACGAAAACATCGGAAAAACGGTAAAAGCATTGATTAAAAATGAAGAATAAGCAAAGGGCAGGAAGAAATTCCTGCCTTTTTTGATTTTTGTGCAATAAATCAGCGAAAAATCGTCACTATTTATATATAAATATTAAATTAAATATTATCTGAAATATTGAAAAATAATATATTTTATTGTATAATAACTCTGAATAATGGATAATTATGTTCATCGGAGGCGGAATTTTGAAGGAAATTTATCTTGATAACAGCGCGACCACAAAAGTTTATACCGAGGCCGCAAAAACCGCTTTTGATGTTATGACGGAAATTTACGGCAATCCTTCCTCTCTCCATATGAAAGGGGTCGAGGCGGAAAAGGTTCTTGAAGAAGCAAGAAAAAATATTGCTGAAGCTTTTGGGGCAAACCCGGATGGCCTTTATTTTACTTCCGGCGGAACCGAAGCAAATAACCTTGCGGTTATCGGCGGTGCTCTTGCAAAAAAACGCAGAGGCAACAAAGTTGTTGTTTCCGCGTATGAACACGATTCCGTTATAAAAAGCGCGAAGCAGCTTGAAGCAATGGGTTTTTCCGTAACGTATCTTATGCCGGATGAAAACGGAATAATCACTCCGCTTTCTGTTTTTGAGGCAGTTGATGAAAAAACCGTTCTGGTTTCGGTAATGCTGGTCAACAACGAAATTGGCGCAATTAACCCTATCAAGGAAATTTGTGCGGCTGCAAAACGCAAAAATCCGGAAGTGGTTTTTCATACCGACGCCGTTCAGGGATTTTGTAAAGTTCCGTTCAAAGCGGAAAAATCCGGAGTTGACCTTGTAACTGTCACAGCCCATAAAATCGGAGGACCGAAAGGAACGGGCGCTCTCTGGATTAAAAAAGGCGCAAGAGTTATGCCGAATCATTTCGGAGGCGAACAGGAAAAACAGCTCCGCCCGGGAACCCAGGCAATGCCTCTTATTGCCGCTTTTGGAAAAGCCGTTCAGCTGGAAACGGAATCTTCCGCTTTGAGAAAAGAAAACATGAAAATGCTTGAAAAATATTTCAAGGAAAAAATCGAAGGAATTGAAGGAATCCTTCTTAATTCGAAAGAAGGAGCAATTCCGAACATCGTAAACATTTCCGTTCCCGGAATCCGAAGCGAGATCATGCTCCATTTCCTCGAAAACAGGGGAATCTATGTTTCAAGCGGTTCTGCCTGCGCTCTCGGCGCAAAAAGCCATGTTCTTGCGGCAATGGGATATGATTCCTCGAGAATAGACAGCGCCGTAAGAATAAGCTTCGGAAGAGACACGGCAAAAGAAGATATTGATGAACTTGTGGCAGCTCTTAAAGACGCTATGAGCACACTTTGCAGATAAAAGAGGTTCTTAAATGAAAGAAATTATACTCATAAAATGCGGCGAAATTGCCCTTAAAGGACTTAACCGCTCCGGTTTTGAAGACAGACTTGTTAAAAACTGCAAGCGCCGTCTTGAAAGCCTTGGAAAATTCAAATGCTGGAAGGCACAGTCCACAATTTATATCGAACCCCAGGACGATGATATTGACCTTGATGAAGCAGTTGAAAGACTTCAGAAAGTTTTCGGAATCGTTGCTCTTACCAGAGCATGCGTTGCCGAAAAAAACTGGGAAGATATTGTTGAAAAAGCAAAAACCTATCTTGCGGATACTCTTCCTTACCTCAAGACATTCAAGGTCGAGGCAAAACGCAGCGACAAAAGCTTTCCGATGCAGTCTCCGGAAATTGCAAGAGAAATGGGTGCGGTCCTTCTTTCCAAATTCCATCATCTCAAAGTCAATGTACAGAATCCGGATATCATCGTAATGGTCGAAATCCGTGAAAAATATGCCTATATCCACGGAAAACAGCTTCCCGGCGCAGGCGGAATGCCTATCGGAACCAGCGGAAGAGGACTTCTTCTCCTCTCCGGCGGAATCGACAGCCCTGTTGCAGGATATATGCTTGCAAAGCGCGGCGTTGAGATTTGTGCGCTCCATTTCCAGTCTCCGCCTTATACGGGCGAAAGAGCATGGCTCAAAGTTCAGAGCCTTGCCCAGAAGCTTTGCGATTATTGCGGAGTGATCGATCTTTTCTCTGCCGGTTTTACCGAAATTCAGGAAGAGATCAAAAACAAATGTCCGGAAGAACTTTTTACAGTTATCATGCGCCGTTTTATGATGAGAGTTGCGCTTCGCCTTGCTGAAAAAGAAGAATGCGGCGCTATCATTACCGGCGAAAGCCTTGCACAGGTTGCAAGCCAGACTATGCCCGCAATCGGATGTACCGATGCGGTTTCTACTCTTCCGGTTTTCCGTCCGCTTATCGGTATGGATAAACAGGAAATTGTTGAAATTTCCGAAAAAATCGGAACTTTCGAAACTTCCATTCTTCCTTATGAAGATTGCTGCACGGTGTTTACTCCCAAACACCCGAAAACCCGCCCCACTCTCGAAATGATCGAAGAAGCGGAAAAGGCTCTTGATATTGAAGAACTTGTAAACAGATGTGAAATCAACCACCAGAGACTCAGACTTTTTCCCAAGAAATGAAAAAAATGATTATTGATAAAAAACTTTTGAAAGGAGTGGTTTCTTGCAGTCACAGGTAATTCTTTTGAGCAATGTAAAACAGGATAATGTTGCCCAGCTTGTTCAGAAAGAATTTGAAATGCTCGGGATCACAAGCATCAAAGGAAAACGTATAGATGCCGACAGAATATCCATCCATAAAACCATTGCGGAATCCCTCAGCGATTATAATGTTATCATGGTAATCGGCGGAATCGGCGAAGAAAACGGAAACATGACCGTTTCTGCAGTTTCTTCAGCAATAGGTTTTTCTACCATTGAAAAAGACGGCGAAGTTTTTCCGGAGGGTGCGGAAATTTTCCGTAATAAGCACGGAAAACCTAGCGGATGCGCAATTTCCCAGGGTAACCAGTGCATAATCATGCTTCCCGGCGACAGCGAAACTCTCCAGTTTATGCTTTGCTATCGTGTTACCAGATATCTTGCAGATTTTACCGGCGGTGCATACCTTATAAAAACTCTCCGTACCTGCGGAATTTCCAAAGCAGAAGCGGAAGATATTGTTTCCGCAGCTGAAACTACAGATACTGCCGTCCGTTGTTTTGAGGACGGAAGCGAAATTGCTGTTCAGATTTTCGGAAGAGGCGCAGACAGAAAAGAAGCTGCCGGAAGAGTTAACGCTTCCCTTAAAAATATTGTTGAAAAAATGGGCCCTGCCGCCTATGCTGTTGGAGCCGAAAACGTTGGCCAGGCTTTTGAACAGGAACTTTCCAAAAAAGATCTTAAAGTAGCTATTGCAGTTGAAGGTCTTCAGAGAAGCGAAGCTGCCGCTGCCGCTTTTACCGAAGAATATGTAGGAAATCATCTCGGAATTTCTCAGGGTGTTTCCAAATATGATATTCCGGAACAGGTTCTTAAACGCCACGGTGTAAACAGCACCTGGACTGTTGCGGTTCTTGCGGGAGAAGTATGCAAAGCCTATGGTTCCAATATCGGAATTGCAATTACAATGGATCCTTCCAAAAACAACGAAGGAGCAAATATTGCAGTCTGCATGGGCGATAATGTCTGGACAGAACACGTAAGTGCTGAAAACAGAGAAAAACTTATTGCGGCTGCAGGTTCCAGAGCAATACATATTGCAAGGAATGTTGTTTCCGCATATCCCAAGCTTTATGAAAATTCTGCTTCTCTTATGGGTGCGGTTTCCGGAAAATCCAAGTTCAAAACTTCTGAAACAAAAGGAAAACAGAAATGGTATTCCAGATTTGTTCCGATGAAGGGCGACAGCAAGAACGAACTTATCAGAAAATCCATTTTCATTCTCTGCGTTCTTGTTTTCCTCGGATGCATGGGTTATCTGAGCACAAAGCTTTTTGACAGCGTTAAACACCGCGACCTTGCGGCAAATCTCCAGAACCTTGTTCAGAATCAGGAATATGATGAGGAAGAAGTAAGAGAATGGGGATATAACCCCAAACTTTTCGGACTTTTCAAGGAAAACCCTGATACTGCCGGTTATATCAAGCTTGACGATACAAATGTTGATTTCCCGGTTGTTCAGACCATGGTGGTCAACGAAAAAGGCCAGCGCGGACAGTATTATCTCAGAAAAGACTTCTACGGAAATTATTCCATGTACGGAACTCCGTTTATAGATTATCGCTGTGAAACAAAACCGGAAAAACAGAGCACCAATATCATTGTTTATGGACATAACGTTTACAATGACGGACAGATGTTCAGCGATCTTCTCAAATACAGAAAACTGAGCTTCTATAAAGAACATCCGGTAGTTCATTTCGATACCCTTTACGGCGATTTTGATTGGCTTGTTGTTGGCGTAATCCTCACAAACGCCTATGAAAAAGATGGCCCCGTATGGGATTATAACAACTTTATAAATGGCAACGAAGAGGAAACCAAGGAATTCCTCAACCAGGTTGCAAAACGCACTATGATCGTCACCGGTGTTGAATATAACACAAGCGACCATTTCCTTACTCTTTCCACCTGCAGCTATGACTTTACCGATGCTCGTGTTGTTATAATTGCAAGACAGGTAAGAGAAGGCGAAGATATCAGCAATATTGATACAAGCAAAGCTTACTATAATGCAAATCCCCTTATGCCGGATAAATGGTATCAGGCAATTGCCGAAGCACAGCAGTCCGAAGCTGACGCAAGCTTTGGTGATGCAGAGGAAATCGGAAGCAGCGCAGAGATCGATGAGGTGGAAATCCTTTCCTATCCGAGCAAACGCACTTATGTTGTTGGCGAAAGCGTTGATCTTTCCGGACTCGCAATTGCCGTTTACCGTAAGGACGGAACTTTTGAAGATAACATAACAAGCGGATTTACCGCATATCCTTCCGAACCTTTTGAAGAAGCAGGAGAACATGAAGTAATCGTTGAATATCAGGGTTATGAGCTCTTCAGTTTTTACGTTACTGTTGAAGAAAGCGAAAGCGACGCAGCTATAGCAAGCATTGAAATTCTGGAAACTCCGGATAAGGTTGAATATACTGTTGGCGAAAGTCTTGATACAACCGGTCTTATTGTCCGTGTTACCAAAACCGACGGAAGCACCGAAGATATCAGCAGCGGTTTCGATGTTTCTCCCAGAAAATTCACCACAGAAGGAAGAACTTCCGTTTCCGTAAGTTACGAAGGATTTACCGCAACTTTTGTTGTTATGGTAAGAAAAGCAAATATTACTTCTATAGCAGTTGAGGAAACCCCGGATAAACTTACTTACACAGAAGGCGAAAGCCTTGATACAACGGGCCTTGTTATCAGTGTTACAAAAGCCGACGGCAGCGTTGATTATATCAGCGAAGGATTCAGTGTTTCTCCTTCCGGTGTTCTTGCAACCGTTGGAAAGATCAAAATAACCGTAAGCTATGAAGGTTTTTCTGCAAGCTTTACCGTAACGGTAAATGCGGCACAGACTTCTTCCGAATCGGAAAGTTCCAGCGAAAGCAGCAGCTCTTCTTCCAGCGTTCCTGAAAGCTCTGAACCGGAAAGTTCTGTTCCTGAAGTAAGCCTTCCCGAAAGCTCCGAACCGGAAAACGGTGAAACTTCCGAATCGATTCAGGAAAGCGTTTCCGGTCTTGCAAGCAGCGGAAAAAGCAGATATTACGAACAATCCAAAAAGGATAAAGTAAAAGTTAATGGAAAAACCATGAGCGTTTACGATGCGGTCTGCCAGATCGTTGCTTATGAAGCAGGAAAAGGCCAGCCGGAAGAACACGTTAAAGCTCAGGCTGTTGCAACCTATACTTACCTTATGAATGGCGGCGGAAATATTTCCGCAGGACTCAGCACCGCAAAACTTGAAAGCCGCACCGAAAAACTTGTTGCGGAAGTAATAGGCTATGCGGTTCTTGACGACAGAAGCGATAAATTTATCCTTGCAACCTATTTTTCTGAAAGCTGCGGAGAAACCGCAGATGCAGAATGGGTCTGGGGTTATGCAAACAGAAATCTTCTTTCTGTTTCCTCCAATGTTGACGGAAAAACTTCCAAAACCTATAAAATTTCTTCTTCCAGCTTTAAAGATAAGGTTGAAAGCAAAACCAACATAACCCTTTCCGGAAATCCTGAAAACTGGATTAAAATTCACAGCTATTGGGAAGATACGGATTATGTAAACGAGGTAAAACTTGGCGGAACAAAATACAGCGCAAGAAAGCTCCGTGAAACCGTTCTTGGCGGATCCAATCTCCGTTCCACCGCCTTTGATGTGGAATATGATTCTTCAAACGATCAGTTCGTTTTCACAATGCGCGGTTACGGCCACGGCGTTGGAATGAGCGCAGTGGGTTCCATTGCCTATGCAAAAAAAGGCTATACCTGGGACGAAATACTTATGAAGTATTATTCCAACTGTTACATCGGTTATAAAGAACCTTAAACAAAAAATCCCGTGCTCAAATG
>JAZUAX010000157.1:0-2897 GCA_045638185.1 Oscillospiraceae bacterium
CATCACCGATGAACTTTCTGAAGAAAACAAAATCGAAATCGACGTTGATAACTCCGCAAACGATTACGTTTACCCCCAGATGGCTGACTTCACTTTCTATGGAGGTCTTTACCGTGACGTAAACCTCATCGGCGTTTCCGAAAGTCACTTTGACCTTGATTTCTTCGGCACCCACGGAATGAAAGTTACACCTGAAATTGAAGGCGAAGATGCTGAAGTTGAAATCGAAGTTTTCCTCACCAATTTTAAAGAGGGACAGAAAATCCGCTACACCGTTCTTGATGCCGAAGGCAACGTCGTAGCTGAAAAAGTTTCCGACGATGACGAAGAAGAACTTGAAATCAAAAACGTTCACAGATGGCACGGCCGTAAAGACCCCTATCTTTATACTGCAAAGGCAGAACTTCTTGAAGGCGAAACCGTTCTCGATAACATCTCCGAAAGATTCGGCTGCAGAACATTTGAAATCGACCCTGAAAACGGATTTATCCTCAACGGAGAAGAATATCCTCTCCGAGGTGTTTCCCGCCACCAGGACAGATGGGGCATCGGCAACGCCCTTAAACCCGAACACCATAAAGAGGATATGGAACTCATTTATGAAATGGGCGCAACCACAATCCGCCTTGCTCATTACCAGCACAACCAGTATTTCTACGACCTTTGCGACGAATACGGTATGGTAGTCTGGGTAGAAATCCCCTATATTTCCAAACATATGCCCGACGGACGCAAAAACACCATCAGCCAGATGAAGGAACTTATCGTTCAGAACTATAACCATCCTTCCATCGTTGTCTGGGGCCTTTCCAACGAAATCACCATGAGCGGCGAGGACAATGACCTTCTTGAAAACCACAGAATCCTCAACGAACTTTGCCACGATTGGGACGAAACCAGAAAAACCGTTGTTGCCTGCGTTTCCATGTGCAGCATGGACGCAAAATATAACAAGATTCCCGATGTTGTTTCCTATAACCACTATTTTGGCTGGTATGGCGGCGACACCACCATGAACGGCCCCTGGTTCGATAAATTCCATGAAAAATATCCCGAAATTCCGATCGGCTGCTCCGAATATGGCTGCGAAGCTCTTAACTGGCACACTTCCAACCCTACCCAGGGCGACTATACCGAAGAATATCAGGCATATTACCACGAAGAACTTATCAAACAGCTTTTCACAAGAAAATATATGTGGGCAACCCATGTATGGAATATGTTCGACTTCGGCGCTGACGCAAGAAACGAAGGCGGCGAAAACGGACAGAACCACAAAGGACTTGTAACTTTTGACCGTTCCTATAAAAAGGATTCCTTCTATGCATATAAAGCATGGCTTTCCGACGATCCTTTCGTACATCTTTGCGGCAAACGTTACATCGACAGAGTTGAGGACGTTACCAAAGTAACCGTTTATTCCAACCTTCCCGAAGTTGAGCTTTTCGCAAACGGCGAAAGCCTTGGCAAGAAAACTAGTCCGGAACATTTCTTCTATTTCGACGTTCCCAACGTTGGCGAAACCGAACTTGTCGCAGTTGCTGGCGAATTCAAAGACGAAGGCAAAATCCGCAAAGTGGATACCATGAACGAAGATTACGTCCTTAAAGAAAAAGGAGCAATCCTCAACTGGTTCGATATCGACGCTCCCGAAGGCAGACTTTCTCTTAATGACAAAATGAGCGACATTATGAAAACCTTCCGCGGAAAACTCATCCTTCTTGGCCTTCTCAAGAAGATCAAAAAAGGCATGAGCGGCGGCAAGAAAACCGGCGGTTTTGATATCGACAAAAAAGCCATGATGCAGATGATGGGCGGCTTCACTCTTCTCCGTCTCACCGGCCTTATGAGCATGGCAAACGTTAAATTCACCAAGGAAGAACTTCTTGAGATGAACAGAAAACTCAACAAAATCAAAAAGAAAAAATAATTTTCTCTAATTAAAAAAACACCGCATTTTTCAATGCGGTGTTTTGTTTTATAAATATAAAATATTGTTCAAAAACTTTCAATAAATTGAACTGCGTTGGAGATAAACTGCTATTGCACGGATTTTCTGTAATCACTAAATAAATTATATTTTTATATAAAACAAAAGTGGTCTCAACTAAAAAGTTAAGACCACTTAATGTTTCTATTTCAGCAATCATTAAGCGGTGGTTTCAGCCTTTCGGCTTCCACACACAGCTTAACGAATAACTTCATCTGCAATTTCATTTCGTCTTCCGTCGGATTCAATCTGTGCAGCTGCTTCTTCCGACTCACCCTTGTCTTCCACTTTCGTTTCTGACGTTTCTGGGCCGTCAATTCCACGGCTTATCACCGCTTCTTTTTCGCTTTCTGACCCCCGCTGTTTCAGCATTCTTTCGTTTGCTTCAGTTTTGGGTTCTGACTACTCAGCCTCTGTTCTTCCTTTCCGCTTCTTCCCGGTTCCGCCTCACAGCTGCTTCCCCGGTGCCCGTTTCCGCTCTCGCTTCCTCGGTTTCCCCTTTCTCTCCGGCCTGATTTCTCGTGCCTTCCTTCCAGGTTCCTGTACTCGGCTTCGCTGTTCGTTTCTTTTCGCTCTTCCCTGCTTCGCTCCCACAGCCGTTCCACAGGTGCTTACCTTCCGTTTTCACTTCCGGTCTTTTCCGCTTCCGTTCCACTTTCTTTCGTCCGCTTCCCTTTCGCTTCCAGCTACTCAGCCTTCTGTTCTTCCTTTCCTTCTCTTCCCGGTTCCGCCTCACAGCTGCTTTCCCGGTGCCCGTCTCCGCTCTCGCTTCCTCGGTTTCCCCTTTCTCTCCGACCTGATCTCTCATGCCTTCCTTCCAGGTTCCTGTACTCGGCCTTGCTGATGGTTTCCTTTCACCCTTCCCTGATTCGCTCCCGCAGCTGTTCCTCAGGTGCTTACCTTATGC
>JAZUAX010000158.1:0-11145 GCA_045638185.1 Oscillospiraceae bacterium
CTGGAACAGATATCTTCAATGGCTTTTTTAGCTTCCTCTACATAATCAACTCCAGAATATTCATCGTCAGTACTCTTATGACCAACAAGATGATGCGGAATTCCGCACATTTCCTTTTCCGTCGGTTTTGCGGTGCCAACAGTTAGTTCGGAATAAATCTGCATTGAATCCGCAGAAACCACTTCTCCATTAAACTTTTTTGCAATTTCGACAGCAAGTCCGGTTTTTCCGGAAGCTGTTGGTCCTATTACTGCAATAATTTTAATTTTATCTTCCATGAGTACCGCCTTTTTTATTGCTGACGTCCAAACATTCGCTCAAGTTTATTTTTGCTTATAGTAATGGAAACAGGTCTTCCATGGGGGCAATATTTTATGTCGGGATCATTAAGCAAAATATTTACAATCGTTTCGAGTTCGGGCTGGGAGTTTTTATCATTTGCTTTTATTGCAGCGCGGCAGGAAATATTAGCATAAAGTCTGTCAAGCTTTTCGGGGGTAAGATCATGGTGGCAGGAGATGATGGAATCTGCAATTTCTCCGATTATACCTTCAGCTTCCTTTGTTTTTACCCAGAACGGAAGTGAACGTACGAGAACAGTTCCTCTTCCGAAATCATCAATTATAAATCCGAATTTTTCCATTTCCTCGGGATTTTCAAGAACAGCGGCGCATTGTTCATCTCCAAGCTTGCATGTTATAGGAGCAAGCAGTGTCTGACAATCAAAAGCACCTATTCCCTTTTTGAGTTTTTTGTAAAGGATTCTCTCGTGTGCAGCATGCTTATCCACAAATACCATTTCATCTTCAGATTCAAGAAGGATATAAGTTTTAAATACTTCGCCGACATATTTAAGATTTCCAAAAGGAAGAGGATCCAGGTCAAGATTTCTTGGTATTTCCGGAACAGGAGCTCCGGCTTTTTTAATTGCTTCAAGCCCTTCAAGATAATCTTTGGGAATTTCAGTTCCTTCCGTTACAGCTTTATCCGCAGCCTGACGGATTTTATATTGTGCAGTATGCGTTACGTCACCATCAATACGGTAAGAAGTAAGATTATCATTATTTTTTGCAGTTATATTATCCGTATCTTCAAGGATAAATTTAACGTCTTTATATGTTTTCGGAACAAAATCCGTTTTCGGCTGCTGGGAAAGAGTTGTCTGAACAACAACATTTTCAAAATGTTCTTTTTCTTTCTGGTCTGTTATTTCGTTCCAGAAAGGTTTATTGACTTTTTTTGATTCCTCCAGAACTGCAGAAATATCTCTTTGATTAAGAGCAGATTTTACTCCGTAATAGACAAGATCAAAAACTTCTTTTTCGCTTACAAAACGAACTTCGGTTTTTGCCGGATGTACGTTGACATCAACGGTTTCCGGAGGAATTTCTATGTTAAGAACACAGCCGGGAAATTTTCCAATCATAGCAGAACCTTTAAAAGCCTCTTCTATCGCAGCCATTGCTGTTCTTGTTTTTACAAAACGACTGTTTACAAAGAAATTCTGGAAGTTTCTGCTGGGTTTAGAAGCAGAAGGTTTTGTTATATATCCGCTTATTTTCATTCTGTCTTTTCCAACAGGACTGTAATTAACTTCGATAGTATCTTTTGCAAAATCTCTTCCGTAAACCGAAGAAATTACAGAAAGAAGATCTCCGTTACCGTAAGTAAGAAGTTTTGTTTCTCCGTCTCTTATAAAACGGAATTTTATATTCGGATAAGAAAGAGCAAGCTTATCCATAATCTGTGCAACAGCATTTGCTTCTGCAACATCTTTTTTAAGGAATTTTTGTCTTGCGGGAGTATTATAAAACAGATCTCTGACAATAATTGTCGTTCCTTCGGGACAGCCTGCTTCTTCAATTTCAGTTGTTCCTTCGTCTGTTGCTTCACAGCGATAACCGTTTTCAGAATCCTTGGTTCTTGTCATAATTTCCACATGGGAAACAGCTGCAACAGAAGCAAGTGCTTCACCGCGAAAACCAAATGTCATAATTCTTTCAAGATCCCATTCTTCATGGATCTTACTGGTTGCATGACGTAAAAACGCCTTTGGAATATCTTCCGGTTCAATTCCGCAGCCGTTATCCGTAACGCGCATAAAAGTATTTCCGCCGTTCTGGATCTCAACGGTAATGCTGTCTGCACCTGCATCTATTGAGTTTTCAACAAGTTCTTTGATAACGGAACAGGGTCTGTCGACAACTTCTCCTGCTGCAATAAGTTCCGCTATGTGTTTATCGAGAAGATTTATTTTAGGCATTTTTTCACCACACAAATATTTATTTTACAATGCTTTTTAATTCATAAAGAAGGTTAAGAGCTTCAATAGGAGTAAGAGTTTCCACATCAGTCTGACGAATTATTCTTTCTGCATCACTTGTAATAGATGCAAAAAGATTTGTCTGACCGAAAATATCATCGTTTTGCTGCATATGAGAAATTTTTTCAACCTCTTTTCCCTCTTCAAGGGCAGAAAGAATTTCTCTAGCACGTTTAACAACGCTGTTCGGAATTCCTGCGAGCTTTGCAACTTCAATACCGTAGGAATCATCTGCACCACCGCTTATAATTCTGCGGAGGAAAGTAATATCATCTCCGCGTTTTTTAACGGCAACGTTATAATTACGGATATTCGGATATGCGTTTTCGAGATCGGTCAATTCATGGTAATGGGTCGCAAAAAGAGTTTTTGCTCCGAGTTTTTTTCTGTCCGCAATATGCTCAAGAACTGCATGAGCAATGCTCATGCCATCGAATGTGCTTGTGCCTCTTCCTATTTCATCGAGAATAAGCAAACTTTTGCTTGTTGCATTTTTGAGAATTTCCGCAACCTCACTCATTTCAACCATAAAAGTCGATTGTCCTGCAGAAAGATCGTCAGAAGCGCCGACTCTGGTATAAACTCCGTCCACAATACCGATTCTGGCGTGTTTTGCGGGTACAAAACAGCCTATCTGTGCCATTATAGTGATAAGTGCAATCTGACGCATGTAAGTGGATTTACCGGCCATATTGGGGCCTGTGATAACCGCAACCTGATTTTCACGGTTATCAAGAAGAACATCGTTTGGAACAAAAGGAGCTCCGCGAAGCATCTGCTCAACAACAGGGTGACGTCCTTCGGTAATTTCTATCATATCGCTGAGATCCACCGTCGGACGGCAATAATTGTTGCGCAGAGAAACCGCCGCAAAAGACTGAAGTACATCGATTGCCGCAACGGCATTTGCTGTGGCCTGAACTCTTTCTACTTGCGCACTAATCTGAGCACGAACATTCTCAAAAAGTTTTGCTTCAATTGCAAGAATTTTATCGTGAGCACCGAGAACTTTTTCTTCAAGTTCTTTAAGTTCAGGAGTAATATATCTTTCGCCGTTTGCAAGAGTTTGTTTTCTTATATACTCCTGCGGAACAAGTTCGGTATAAGATTTTGAAACCTCAATATAATATCCGAAAACATGGTTATATCCTATTTTCATTTTCGGAATTCCGGTTCGTTCTTTTTCAGTTGTTTCAATTGCGGAAATTTTTCCGGTGATGTTGCTTGCAAGATCACGAAGTTCATCAAGTTCGGAATTATATCCTTTTGCAATAACGCCGCCGTCTTTGAGAGTTATAGGCGGATCATCAATTATTGCGGAATCAATAAGATTTTGGATATCTTCGAGAATATCGATGCTTTCACGAAGTTCTGCAAGAAGAGGAGATTTAATTCCACTTAAAAGACCTTTGATTTTCGGCAGCCTTGCAATACTTCCGGCAAGAGTTTTATATTCTTTTGGGGTTGCATTTCCGAAAATGATTCTAGTCATGGTTCTTTCAAGATCATAAACACCGGAAAGTTCCTCGGAAATATCCTCGCAAAGCATAGGGTCATTTACAAATGATTCAACAGCATAAAGACGCTTATCGATTTTAACAGGGTCAAGAAGCGGTCTGTCGATATAGGACCTGAGAAGTCTTCTTCCCATTGCGGTACTTGTTTTATCGAGTACCCAAAGAAGAGTTCCTCTTTTTTCTCTTCCGCGCATTGTTTCGGTAAGTTCGAGGTTTCTTCTGGCGGAAAGATCAAGCTTCATAAAAGCTTTTTCATCATAAAAAATTACAGAGGAAATTCTGCTTACGCCGTTTTTCTGAGTTTCATAAAGATATCTGAGAAGTGCTGAAACACAGTTTTCCTGAAAAATATTTTCAAAACCAAGTTCATTTGGGCTGTGTTTTCCAAAATGATCGTAAATAGTTTTTTCAACAAGTTTCTTTTCATATTCGGAATCATCTATCTGTTCACCCATGCAATTGATGCGTTCCTTAATAAAATAACCTGCTTCGCGGCAATCAAGAAAATTATCATTGAAAAGAATTTCGCAAGGTTTATAACGGCTTATTTCTTCGATAATTCTATTATCAAGTTCTTTGGAATCTATTGTGCTGGTGCATTTAAGTTCACCGGTAGTGACATCGCAGAAGCATATTCCAAAAGAATTTCCGTCAACAAAAATGCTTGCAATATAGTTGTTGGAACTTTCCTCAAGCATTGCGTTTTCGACGACAGTACCGGGAGTTATAACGCGTATTACATCGCGTTTTACAATTCCTTTTGCCGTTGCAGGATCTTCCATCTGTTCGCATATAGCGACTTTATATCCTTTTTTGATAAGTCTGGCAACATAAGCTTCGTAGCTGTGATAAGGAATTCCGCACATGGGTGCGCGTTCTTCCTGGCCGCAATCTCTTCCGGTAAGGGTAAGTTCAAGTTCCTTGGAAGCGATTTTTGCATCGTCGAAGAACATTTCATAAAAGTCACCGAGACGGAAAAACAGTATGGCGTCTTTATTATTCTCTTTTATTTCAAAATACTGTTTCATCATCGGAGAAAGTTCTGCCAAGAAAATACACTTCCCTATCTTAAATATATTTATTATATAATAACATAAAGAGCTGTTTTGTTCAAGAAAAAAGGCGGAGATTTTGATCTCCGCCTTTTAAAAATATAATTATTTTATTGAAAAAGTTCGGCTCTTTTTTTGAAAATGATCATCCCGCAAACGGAAGAAATAATTGCCTCGGCAAGCATGTAAGATCCGTTATAACAGAAAGAATAAAGCGGTGCAGCCATTCCGAATTCATTCGGCCAAAGAGCATCCCATATCATCCATCCTGTTATAAAATGGCAAAGGAATCTTAGGAAAAAAGCAAATGAAATTCCGCAGATAAGAGCTGATTTAAAATTTTCAGCTCTATTTTTGAATATACCGGAAAATCCTATAACGGTATAAGCAACAATATAATCCAGAAGGATTATTGCTACAGCCATTCCCGCGGATGTTGCGTACTGAACGTTATCAAGGCCAAGCAGACACTGAATCATACTGAACACAAATGCAGTAAAAATTCCCCATTTTGTTCCGTATCGGAAAGATACCATAACAAGCGGAAGCATTGCGCATATCGTTATCCCTCCGCCCATCACAAAATCGATTTTAAACAAACTTAAAACCGTTCCTACTGCTATCATTACTGCGCTGAAAACAAGTATTGATGTTTTTTGATTTCTGTTTTCCATGTTTTTCACTCCTTAAAATAAAAATCGCTGCAGCAAGGGAATTTGCCGCAGCGACCATGAAAACAAAGCCAAAAAACGCTTTTCGACACTCCCTCCGCCGGTATTATCCGGATCAGGTAAAGGGTTCGGCAAAAGCCGTCTCAGCCCGAAAGCACCCCTGTATCTCCTTTATGCAGTTTATAATATAATATCACTTCTCGATATCAGAGTCAACAGCAACTTCTTTTACAGAAGAAACAAGACTTGCGAGAGACTGAATTTCACTGGGAACAATAATTTTTGTTGCCTTGCCGTCCGCTGCTTTTTCAAAAGCTTCATAACTTTTGAGAGTAAGAACAGCCGGAGTAGGATTTGCTTCGTTAAGAAGGGTGATGGAATCTGCAAGAGCTTTCTGAACAACAAGAATTGCTTCTGCTTCGCCCTGTGCTTCACGGATCTTAGCTTCCTTAACTGCTTCCGCACGAAGAATTGCGGATTCTTTTTCACCCTCTGCAATAAGAATAGCAGATTTCTTTTCTCCTTCTGCTCGAAGAAGGGTTTCGCGGCGTTCGCGTTCTGCTTTCATCTGTTTTTCCATTGCATCCTGAATTTCTCTCGGAGGAATAATGTTTTTAAGTTCAACTCGGTTAACCTTAATACCCCATTTATCGGTTGCAGTATCAAGAATGGAAGTGATTTTTACATTGATAACATCACGGCTCGTAAGAGTACTGTCAAGTTCAAGCTCGCCGATGATGTTACGAAGAGTTGTTGCAGTAAGGTTTTCAATTGCAGAAAGAGGTCTTTCAACACCATAGCTGAAAAGTTTTGCATCGGTTATCTGATAGAAAACAACAGTATCTATCTGCATGGTTACATTATCTTTGGTGATTACAGGCTGCGGTTTAAAATCAACTACCTGCTCTTTTATAGAAACTCTTTTTGCAATTCTATCAAAAAACGGAATTTTAAAATGAAGACCGGTTTCCCATGTTGCATAATAAGTTCCAAGGCGTTCAATTACAAAAACTGTTGCCTGAGGAACAATTTTTACGTTAAGCGCGAGGACTATAAGAACAATAAGAACAAGTCCGAGACCGATTACAAGTCCGGTAAATTCAAACGGCATAATAACTACCTCCTTTTATTATTCACTTGCTTTCGCAAGATTTTTTACTTCAATAATTAAGGTTGCACCTTCAATTTTTTTCGCAGTTACAACGGCACCTTCCGGAATGGTTTCTCCATCATAAGATTTTGCACTCCATGTAAGTCCGGAAATATAAACTTTTCCGCAGCCTTCAAGATTATTTATTTCAGCAGTGACAATTCCGTCTGTTCCAATAAGGCTGTCAGAATTTGTCGGCTGTTTTTTAACTTTTACCACATCTTTGAAAAATCTTTTTGTAAATGCAAATGCAATTGCGGAAAACACCAGAAAAACAAGAATCTGTCCCCAAAGCGGTACTCCGAAATAAGCCGGAATAATTGCAACAAGAGAACCGATTGCAAACCAAACACTTATAAGGGAAACCGTTACGGCTTCAATTACACCCAGCACAACCGCAAGAATAAGCCATACGAATGGCATTGGGATTTCAAACAACGAAATCGCCTCCTTTCAAATTTTCAACTATATTTTAGCATACATCATTTACATATACAATAATTTTTTATTTTAACTTATATCATCGGTATTTTTCCACGGAACGTCAGATTCAATAGGTTGTTCCTTTGCAATATCCATAAGAACGATATATTTGGATTCTATTATATATTTTTCATCCGAAACTTTTTCTTCTATTTTTTTGCTGATGATTTCCATATTTTTCATTTCTTTTTCTTCTTTTAGTAACAACAAATTGAAGGCACCTTTT
The DNA here is from genome assembly GCA_045638185.1 of Oscillospiraceae bacterium. GTDB lineage: Bacteria > Bacillota > Clostridia > Oscillospirales > Ruminococcaceae > UMGS1668. Next base: position 7,423 of record JAZUAX010000158.1, read on the forward strand.
TTAGCTTGCTCCAAATCATATGTAATGCTATTAGGCTTTACATCAAAATATCGCGTAGTTATAAGTTTAATCGGCAATTTGATACCAAAAAAATAATAATCTTTTTCTTCCGAACTGTTCGGATATCCTTTAAAACGATCGTGATTTCTTATCGAAAAATTTCTACCTAAAAAATACAAATTATAAGTATTATAAGATTTATCTGAAACGGTTTTATAGGTTTGAATAAATGGAAATTCAACAATTATATTATAATCTGTTTTTGCTGTTATATGTGCCCTCGCATGTTTAAGTGTAAGTTTATTATGTCTGTCCTCATAAACCGCACTTACAAGAAGATCTCCTTTCATAACAGCATCTCCGGGTTTAACTCTGCCTTGTCCATCAAATATATCGATTTCCTGGATCACCCCATATTTGGAGGCCACAATATTTATTGGAACATCATCGTCAGAAACCATTTCTGATTCTTTATTGATTTCTTTAATGAATATATTGGCAACGCTTCCCTGGATGTTTATTTCAACAGAAGAAAAATCTTTATTTTCTCTGAGAAGATACCATTCTATGTCCTGTACAAAATGTTTTTTTGATAAAGTTCCGCAAAAAAGGCCCATTTCACTTACTGAATTTAATATTTCTTCTTTATTTAAATTTTCGCTTCCTTTAATATTTATTTCCCATATAAAACAGTTCATAAAAAAATTAAATATGATTATAAAAAATATTCCAAAAATGAATCCGATTTTTATTTTGTTTTTTCTTGCGAAAAAATATAATCCTCTCTTTTTTATTATCCTTATTTTTAATCCAAATTTTTTTGCAGGTGCTTTAAGTCTTTTATATTCTTTAATATGAATTTTTCCGTATATTCTGTAATTTTTCTTATATGGATCAATAATTTCTACGGAATTATGTATACAGTAATTTAAAAGCCTTTCAGGTTCCGCTCCTTCAATATAAAAATCCAGAATACCTCTCATATAGCGTAAAATATTTATTATCATTGTTAATCACGTTCCTTTATAAAAGTTCAATTCTGTTTATATCTCCAGCTATGTTTAAACTTTCAGTATCATATGACAATAATTCTATATTATTTCCCCGGAAGATAATTACGTGCTCATTACATTTAATTTTGAGCATGGTACTTTCAAGTTCGATTATTTCATAACATCCTGTAAGTATAATTTCTTTTTTGCCTATAATTTCTATGTAATAACTTTTTAAATCAAATTTATTCTCAATCATATTACACCTCATTTTTAAATTTCTCACGAAGAATATCTATAGCTTTTCTTTCAATACGGCTTACATATGAGCGTGAAATGCCAAGTTTAAAAGCGACTTCACGTTGTGTATGGGCTTTTTTCCCCATAAGACCATAACGCAGATATATTATTTCCTTTTCTCTCGGCAAAAGTTCTCTTTCTATTATTGAATAGAGTTTTTCATCTCGTATTTTATTTTCAATATCTTCTGAAACCGAATGTTCATCTGCCATTATATCCATTATCGATAAAGTATTTCCGTCTTTGTCACAATCTATCGGTTCTGTAAACGATATATCCTGAGCATATTTCTTTTTATTTCTAAAATACATAAGAATTTCATTTTCAATACATCTTGCCGCATATGTTGCAAAGCGAGTTCCTTTTTCAAAATTAAATGTTGAAACGGCTTTTATAAGACCTATTGTGCCAATTGATACCAGATCATCCTGTTCAGAGGAGTTACTGTAATATTTTTTAATGATATGTGCCACTAATCTAAGATTATGTTCGATCAACTTATTTCTGGCCGTTATATCTCCTGTTTTTATTTTTTCAAAATATTCTTTTTCTTCTGTTGCAGAAAGCGGTTTTGGAAATGAATTTGCCGCAGTTACATGGAGCGCAAAAATAACTATTCCAGATAAAATTCCAAGCAAAAATAAATAATCCAAAAAAATCACCCCGTTTTATAAATATATTTTAAAGCTATAAAATATTGCATGTCCGCAGTCCTCTTCAGTTGTTTTTATGAAAGATAAGGTGTATAATAATTTTATAATTTAAAAAGGAGTTGAAATATTTTGAAAGTAAGCGAAATGCCTTATGAGCATATTCAGTTTGATGAATTCGAAAAAAATGCTCTTGAAATTATAAATGGGGTTAAAAATTCCAAAAATGCTGATGAAGTTCTCCAATGGCGTGAAAAATATCGTGAACTTGTAATCAGATATTCCACTGCAATGAATCTTTCTTATATCAGATACAGCTGCAATACTGCAGATGAATTTTATGTAAAAGAAAATGATTATTTCGACGAAATCGGTCCCCAGGTCGGAAATCTTATGAATATGTATAATGCCGCTCTTCTTGAATCTCCTTTCAGAGCTGAACTTGAAGAAAAGCTTTCTCCTGTTTATTTTAAACATATGGAAGTTCAGGCAAAAGCCATGTCTCCCGAAATTATTGAAGACATGATAGAAGAAAACAAAATTATTTCTGAATATTCAAAACTTATGTCCGGAATGGAATTTGAATTCCGCGGCGAAAAACTCAGCCGTGCTGCTCTTGCCGGATATTTCAAATCCGATGACCGCGAAACCAGAAAAGAAGCATATACCGTTCTTGGAACTGTTATGAACGGATATACCGATCAGCTTGATGATATTTATGACCGTCTTGTAAAAGTCCGTACCAAAATGGCACAGAAGCTCGGTTATAAAAACTTTGTTGAACTTGGTTATTACAGAATGGAACGTGTTTGCTACGATAAAAATGACGTAGAAACTTTCCGTAAAAATGTTCTCGAATCCATCGTTCCTGTTGTTTCAAAACTTCGCAAAGAAAACGCAAAAGATCTCGGAATCGATAAATATATGGTTTATGATAACGATGTTATCATCCCCGGCGGAGATCCTAGACCTTCCGGAAACAAAGAAGACATATTCAATGCGGCAAAAGAAATGTATCATGCCATGAGCGAAGAATCCGGCGCATTTATTGACCTTATGCTTAACAATGAAGCATTTGATGTAGACTCCAGAAAAAATAAATGGGGCGGCGGATATTGCACCGAAATTGCACAGTATAAACAGCCCTTTATTCTTGCAAACTTCAATGGTTCTGCCGATGACGTTGACGTAATGACACATGAAGCAGGACATGCTTTCAACGCTTTCCTTATTGCTGATAATAAATTTGCTCTTGAAATCGGTTGCGGCGGAATGGAAACCGCAGAAACCCATTCCATGAGTATGGAATTCTTTGCATGGAAATATATCAAGAACTTCTTCGGAGAAAATGCAACCAAATATAAATATATGCATGCTCTTGGAGCACTTTCCTTTATTCCTTACGGAACTATAGTAGACTATTTCCAGCACATCGTTTATGAAAATCCGGAAATGACTCCTGCTGAAAGAAACGAAACCTGGAAAAAGCTCTGTGCTGAATTCCTTCCTCATATCAATCTTGAAGGAGTCCCCTTCCTTGAAGACGGACGCAGATGGCAGTATCAGATGCATATCTATGAATCTCCTTTCTATTACATCGATTATTGCCTTGCACAGACAGCTGCTTTCGGCTTCCTTCTTGCTTCTCTCGAAGATTATGATGATGCGTTTGCCCGTTATATCCGTCTTATGAAACAGGGCGGCGAACAGTATTATGATCTTCTTCTTGAAGAAGCAAAAATTCCTTCTCCTTTCAAAGACGGCGCTCTTAAAGAGCTTGC
>JAZUAX010000159.1:0-10293 GCA_045638185.1 Oscillospiraceae bacterium
TCGATGCCGATTCTTTCGCAAAGGCCTTTTGCAACGACATCCTGGGTGTCCATCTCGATAAGCTGATACTTAAGAGAGGAGCTGCCTGCGTTAATAACAAGTACTTTCATGTTTTTCTAACCTCCAAGTATGTTGTCCCGACAAATTTCCTTAAACTTCCGGCCATAGCAAAGCTGGCCTTCATTGACATTCGGGTTACAATTATATATTATTACATCAGAACGCAAATTGCAAGGAAATAATGTTAAAAAATTGGTTAAATCCTTATTTCTTTGCAAAAAACGGAGGAATTACCTATGAAGATTGCCGGAATTATAGCAGAATATGACCCTTTTCATAACGGACATGCCTATCAGATAGCAAAAACAAAGGATGCAGGAGCGGAGGCGGTTGTTGTAGTACTTGGAGGGGAATTTACCCAAAGAGGTGAACCTGCCTGGTGCTCAAAATATACCAGAGCAAAAGCAGCCCTTCTTTGCGGAGCGGATCTGGTTCTCGAAATGCCAATTCCATATGCTGTTGCTTCTGCCGAAAAATTTGCCGAAGGCGGAATTTCCGTTCTGGATGCGCTTAAATGCGTAGATGTGCTCAGCTTCGGAAGCGAAAGCGGTGACGCCGAAAAAATCATGGAATTTGCAAAGCTTTTTGAAAGGGAAGATTTTATTGAAGAATATAAAAAAGCCCTTTCCGAAGGTATTTCTTCTGCTGCAGCAAGGCAGAAAGCTGCGGAAAAACTTGCGCCGGAACTTTCCTCCGTTGCAGCAAATCCAAACGATACTCTGGGTGCGGAATACTGTAAATGGCTGCTCCGTCTGAACAGCGACATCAAACCGAGCACAGTAAAAAGATATGGCGCAGGTCACGGCGAAGCTGCGGTGCTCAAAAGCGGAATCGCCTCTGCAACCTATCTCCGTTCCTTTGATGAACCGGAGGATATTTTCCCCTTTGTTCCCTATAAATGCTATGAACTTCTTGCAAAAGATTACAGGGAAGGGAAACTTCCTTTCAGCGAAAAAAAGATCGAACCGGCGGTGCTTGCGGTACTTAGGATGATGAGCGAAGAGGACTTTGCAAAGGTGCCTGATTGTGGCTCCGAAGGGCTTTATCATCGGGTTTTTGACGCTGTTCAGGAAGCAACAAACCTTGATGAACTTTACCTTTCGATCAAGACAAAACGCTACGCCATGAGCCGTGTTAAACGAATTGTTGCCGGGGCGTTTCTCGGCCTTGATTCATCGCTGCTCAAAGATGCAAAGCTTCCGTATATCCGCGTGCTCGGAATGAACGAAACCGGCGCGGCGGTGCTCAAAGAGGCAAAAGCTGCCGGATGTGAACTTCCGATTTCCGCTTCCCTTGCGGATCTTGAAAAAACTTCCGAAACAGCAAAGCTTTTTGCCGCACTTGAAAACAAGGCAGAAAACCTTTGGCAGCTGGGCCTTCCGAAACCGGGAAAATGCGGTCTCGCATATACAACGAAAATTATAAAACTGTAGAACATTTAAAGAATTTCCTTTTTTGTGCAACAAAAGTGATGTTTTTTTACACTATATATTTGTAAGACATTTTTAAAGGAAGTGACGTTATGAAAAAACTGATTCTCGCTATTTTATTGGTGCTTTTGTTCTGTTCCTGCGGTGCGTCGGAACCGGTTATCGAAGAGCCCGCTCCTGAAAAGGAAATTTCTGTTTCGGAAGCGGAAACTCCTTCTGAAGCCGAACCGGAAAACAACGGGATTGCATCCGACCTTGTAAAATATGCAGGCGGTGCCCACCAACTTGAATCTCTGGGGATTTCCCACTGCGCATCAAACGTTGTTTTCGGTGAAGGCGGCTGTTTTACCTTTGACCTTACCATTAAAAAAGGTGACAAAGAAATAACCGAAAATCTCAGCGGATATGTTCTTTTAAGCGATAATTACGGTTCCCACTACGAATGGGGCGGATATTCCCTTACCTCCAACGGACATCTTGTAATCTGCGGAATCAATAAGATAATTCTTGTAAATCCGGTAGAGTTTTCTATAATCGGAGTTGAATTTGAGCTTGAAGGACTTGCCGCAGATAACCGAGACCTTTGGATAGGCGGCGTTATTTTTGACGAAAATAGCGAAAACTGGGTCGTTTCCGCTGCGGAAGGTACTCCGAATCTCGAATATCCGGAATATATGCCCTGGAGAATTTTTGTCTTTGATAAAAACGGAAAGCTTCTTTCCGAATATAACCCCAAGGCTTCCGCAATTTACGGCGGCTGGGCGGATTTTGCTACGCCTTCTGTTGCATCAAAATGCGCCGTTTTGAACAAAAACGGCAAAACCTATTATTCTTTCGGAGCGAACTGCTACTGCGTTGATGACGGAAAAAGCTATCATGGTTACAAAACCGCAGAACCTTATGACGCGAAAACCGATCAATATTCCGTTTATTTTTATCATTGCTATGATACTGATTACGAAGGTAACAGTGAGGGCCCCGGAAAAGACCTTGGTTTCTATGCCGTACTTTTTGAAGATGAAAACATCCATTCCTTCTTCTCTACTGACGATAATTATATGGACGTTTCCTGGGACGACGAAACCGGAGAACAGACCCTTAAGCTCACCCACAACGGCCGTCTTGACTTCACTCTTGAAAACAGCTATCTTGCCAAAACCATAGAGTTGGATTTTGAAAAAGAAACTTACAGCATCAGCTATAACTATACTGACAAAAACCTTGCGAAACTGATTGATAATTCCGCCGACGGAAATTATTCCCTTTGGCAGGCGGGCATTCAGGCCGGCGGCGAAGCTTATTTTTATGACGTTGCTCTTAAAAACAACAAAACCGGTGAAATTACAAGAATTGAACCGAGTGGAACAAACGTCGGTCTCTTTTCTTCCGAAGGTTTCCTCAGAAACGGAGATTTTTACGTTTATTCTTCGAACGGACTTAAGATTTATGACCCGGAAACTGCGGAAATGATTTTTGATCTCAATAAAAACTTCCCCATGGAAAACAGAATCCTTTATACTTTCCGCCGGAACCCCAACGATTTCAGTTATATTGTTGTTTATTCCGATTACGTGGACGGAGAATTTGACGAGGAAAGCTGGCCCTGCATCACACCATATACGATAAAAATCGGATATTTAGACAAAGAAGGAAATCTTCTCAAATCCTTTGACAGCGGAATTTATGAACGTTATGATTTCTTCGGATTTGAATATATTGAAATGCGCTATTCCGAAGACGAACTTCTTATAGTAACTTCCGGCGGAAAGGGTTTTAACGGTCAGCAGTTCACTTTTGACCGCAAAACCGAAACTTTTTCAGAAGTTTCCGAAGCCGAATAAAACTGCAGAAAAAACAAAAAAGCCGCTCTTTCGAGCGGCTTTTCTTTTTTCATAAAATCAGATTTCCTTTTTCCAAAGACCGTGGAGGTTGCAGTATTCATAAACCGCAACAGCTTCGTCATCAACGATTTCGAATTTTGCTTCGGGAGCATCTCCTGCCTGGAGATATCTGATCTGGAAACCTTTTTTGGTTTCAAGAAGAATCCATTCGATGTGATGTTCCGGAAGCATGGGGTGGGTTACTTCGCCGATTTTTACGGTAACGGTGTTTTCTTTGATTTCAACTGCGGGAACGTGTTTTTCCTGTGCAGCATCTACGGAACCGGGGATAAGCTCAGTTTTACCAAGGGTACCATTTTGTTCACCGAGGTTTACGAGAATTTTGTCGCATCCTTCGCAATGATAAATTTTCATAAGTCTATCTCCTTTTTACAGATATATTTTATTCTTCGCATTCAACAACGCCGATAGGTCCGACGATGGGAAGCGGATCCACTCCGAGACGGGTGTAATAATCGGAAAGAGCGGATTTTACTGCCTGTTCTGCAAGAACGGAGCAGTGGATTTTAACTGCGGGAAGACCGTCGAGGGCTTCGACAACAGCTTTGTTGGTGAGTTTGAGGGCATCGTCGATGGATTTTCCTTTGATCATTTCGGTTGCCATGGAGCTGGTTGCAATTGCGGCGCCGCAGCCGAAAGTTTTGAATTTTACGTCAACGATGATTCCGTTTTCAATTTTGAGATACATTTTCATAATATCTCCGCATTTTGCGTTGCCAACTTCGCCAACGCCGTTTGCGTCTTCAATTTCACCGACGTTGCGGGGATTGGAAAAATGGTCGAATACTTTTTCAGAATATAACATTTGCTTTTCCTCCGAATTTTATACAAGGGATTTATTTCATCATGGTTACTTTTTTGTTTTCGCCTTTCATCATAGCTTCCCAAAGGGGGCTCATGGCGCGGAGTCTTTCGACAATTCCGGGAAGAACTTCGAGAATATAATCAACATCCTCTTCGGTGGTTTCGTCCGAAAGGCTGATTCGGAGAGAACCGTGCGCGGTTTCGTGAACAAGACCGAGAGCAAGGAGAACATGGCTCGGATCAAGGGAACCGGAAGTGCAGGCAGAGCCGGAGCTTGCACAGATTCCCATCATATCGGGGCTGAGAAGGAGGCTTTCGCCTTCAATTCCTTCGATGGAGATGTTTACGTTGCCGGGGAGACGTTTTTCACGGTCGCCGTTAAGGCGGGTGTGTTCGATTTTAAGGATATTATCAATGAGTTTATCACGGAGAACTTTGGTTTTTGCGCCGCGTTCTTCAATGTTTTCGTTTGCGATCTGCATTGCTTTTGCAAAGCCCATGATTGCCGCAACGTTTTCGGTGCCTGCGCGTTTTCCGCGTTCCTGGCCGCCGCCGTCGATAAGGTTCGGAAGAAGAACGCCTTTTCTTACATAGAGCATACCAACGCCCTTCTGTGCGTGGATCTTATGTCCGGAAAGGGAGAGCATATCGACGTTAAGTTCGTTTACGTCGATTTTAACATGTCCCATTGCCTGAACAGCGTCGGTGTGGAACCAGATTTTATGTTCGCGGCAGATTTTTCCGATTTCGGCGATGGGCTGGATCGTACCGATTTCGTTGTTTGCAAACATGATGGAAACAAGACCGGTGTCGGGTCTGATAGCTGCTTCAACATCTTCGGGTTTTACAATTCCGTTTTCGTAAACGGGAAGATAGGTGACTTCGAATCCCTGTTTTTCAAGAGCTTTGCAGGTATGGAGAATTGCATGGTGCTCGAAAACAGAGGTGATTATATGTTTTTTGCCCCTTTTGGAAAGGGTCTGCATTGCGCCTTTAAGTGCCCAGTTATCGGATTCGGAACCGCAGGAAGTGAAATAAACTTCGTTCGGTTCGGCGCCGATTACGGCGGCAACATCTTCGTGAGCTTTTTTAAGAGCCCAGCCGGCTTCGCGTCCTTTTGAATATATGCTTGAAGCATTGCCATAGCCTTCGGTAAGCCAGGGCATCATTGCATCGAGAACTTCTTTGGAGATAGGAGTTGTTGCGGCGTTATCCACATAGACAAAACGTTTTTCCAAATTCGTTTTCCTCCTTAATAAATATTAACCTTTCGGTTTTCCGGATTTTATATTATACCATTTTTGTAGGAATTGCAATATATATTTGATAATATTTCCAAAAAATTTAATATTAGTCATGTTTATGGAAGATTTTGCTTCCGAATGCCGCTTTGTCGCAAAAACCATCACAAAAGTTACACAAAACCGTGATATAAGTTTCTTTAAACTTTGTTAAAAACAGGGGGTGATTTCCGTGCACGAACTGGGCGTTCTTTGCCAGGTTGTAAAGAAGGTTTCGGCCGTTGCCGAAGAAAACAAAATTTCGGCAATAAAGCATATAACGCTCGAAGTGGGAACGGAATCCACCTTTGTTCCGGTTTTTCTTGAAAAACTTTTTCCGGTTGCAACAGATGAAATGGAACTTTTTAAAAATTCGCAACTGAGGCTTTCAATGGTTCCGGGAAAAAATCTTGTAATAAAAGAAATAGGATACTGAGAGGTATTTATGGAAGAAATCAAAAAACAGGCAAGCAACATCGACGAGGAAGGAAACGTTCTTTATCTTGATGAGGAGCGCCTTGACCGAAAGGAAGTTCCCTTTCCGCCTTATAAAAATAAACCCAACGGCCTTGGAATTTATAACTGGCTCAAAGAGCACGTTATTTATATGAGCGATAAACGCTGGCCCATTGCCCGCAAACTTTATAAAATGTTCATCAAATATTCCGTCTGGATGAAAGAAGGCGGAAAGAAAGCCGAATTTTATAAAAAAGGCATCATGATTGCTCCGGATATGGAAGCCCAGACTTCCACCGTTGTTATGCCCCTTAATGTTGATATTACCGAGGAAAGCGAAAAAGTTGTTGTTCCGATGGATCTTATCAAAGAATCCCTTAAGAACGTAACTTTCATCGGAGGAATGGACACCTGCCTTTGCCGCGAATCCAACGACTGCAAAGATTTCCCCCATGACGTAGGCTGCCTTTTCCTTGGTGAAGCAGGAAAAATAATTGAAAAACACGGCCTTGGCCGTCAGCTTACATACGAAGAAGCCTGCGCAAGAGTTGACAAAGCCGCAGAATACGGTCTCATGGGTCAGGCGGTCTGGGTCGAAGTTGAACAGCTCCTTTGGGGAATCCGCAACGACCAGATGGATAAATTTCTTGAAATCTGCTTCTGCTGCCCCTGCTGCTGTATTGCCGTTCGCCTTTCCAGAAACGCAACTCCGAAGGAACGCCACCGCTTCCACCCCGCAGGCTGGACCGCAGTTCCGGACAGAACAAAATGCGTCGGCTGCAAAAAATGTGTTACCGCCAAAAACGGTTGCCCTGTTGAAGCAATTTCCATCGGCGAAGACGGAAAAGTTGTAATTGATCAGGAAATCTGTGTTGGCTGCGGAATCTGCAAAAGCCGCTGCGATTTTGATGCTATCAAAATCAAGCAGACAATGCCCATGCGCAAAGACCTGCACGAATATTTTATGAAGGATTATAACCTTGATCTTAAAATCTGGGAGGATGAAAAATAATGGAGGAAATCCGTATTATTGAAGTCAAACAAAGCGTTTTCGAAGATAACAATAAAGATGCGGAAGAACTTCGCAAAAAGCTTAAAGAGGAAAAAACTTTCCTTCTCAACCTGATGTCCTCTCCCGGTTCCGGAAAGACAACAACTCTAAAAGCTCTTGCAAAAGAACTTTCCGGAAAACTCCGCTGGGCGGTTATGGAAGCAGATATCGATTCCGCGGTTGATGCCGAAGCAATGCTTAATGCGGGGGTTCCCTCGATTCAGATCCACACCGGCGGAATGTGCCATCTTGATGCGGATATGACCCGCCAGGGACTTTCTCAGCTGGATACTGAAAAATTTGATCTGGTCGTTCTCGAAAACGTGGGAAACCTGGTCTGCCCCGCAGAATTCGATACCGGAGCCTCGAAGAATATGACAATTCTTTCTGTTCCGGAAGGCCACGACAAACCGCTTAAATATCCCCTTATGTACGAAACCTGCAATCTTCTTGTCATAAATAAAACCGACGTTATGGATTATTTTGATTTTGATAAGGAAAAGGTTGAAGAATATGCAAGAATGCGCAACCCGGAAATTGAGATAATCTATATTTCCGCAAAAACCGGCGAAGGAATTCCCGCTCTTGCGGATTGGATAATAAGAAACGTAAACGATTGGAACAAATAAAAAAACGGCTCTTCATTTTGAAGAGCCGTTTTTATTTTTATTAAAATCTGAGCTTTGCGAGAAAAGCAGGTTTTTCGTCGGTGGAACGGATTCCCGCGGCGAGAATTTCGCCGTCTTCTTCTTTAAGACGGAGTTCAACGCTTTCGCCAAGGCGAAGCTCGCCGGTAAAACCGAGTTCAAAACGGGAAAGGTTTCCAAGTTTTGCTCTTGTTTCGGGGGGAAGAGCATCGGTGATAAGGTCGCCGTAACGAAGGTTATTGGTGTGACCCAAGGCGTCGATCCAGCTTGGCATTATGTTTTGGGTCATAACAAAATCAAGTTCATCCGGTTTGATGCGGAGCCTGGGATTTGCTTCAAAAAGTTCTTTTCCTTCGCCGAGTTCATCAACAAGTTCAAGAACTTCTTTGTTTGTGCAAAGGCGGCGGCTTTCCATATCGAAAATCGAAGAAAAGGTTGCGGCGTTTGCGGCAAGAGTTCCGTCCTCATGGCAAATTTCAAAATCACGGCGGTAATAAACGCCTTTTTTGTTTGTGTGCCAGGTTCTTACGGAAAGAAGCTCGCCGCCGCGGATTTTGTCCCTGATATCGACGCTGAGGGAAAGCAGAATCCAGGAAACGCCGTAATCTTTCATAAGTTTCGGAACATCGAGCCCGATGTTTTTAAGATGCTCTTCAGAAGCGGTTACGATTATTCTTTGCAAAGCGGAAAGGGTAAGGTCATGGTTTTCGTTTTGCGCACCGGTATCCACCCGGAAGTGATAAGTTTTTTCAAGTTCCATTCTTATACCTTTTTCCATTTTACGCCCTGAGGGGTATCCTCGAGGACGATTCCCATTGCTTTGAGTTCGTCACGGATTCTGTCTGCTTCCGCCCAGTTGCGTTCTTTTCTTGCAGCCTGGCGTGCGGCAATAAGATTTTCAACTTCTTCCTCAAGGCTTTCTTTTTTGCGGTTATAAAGAATTCCGAGAACATTGGTGAGAGAATCAAAAAGTTCTGCGGCTGCTTCAAGAGCGGATTTTGCATGAGGAGCGGAGATGAAGGTGTTGATCTCGCGGACGAGGTCGAAAATTACAGCAACAGCATCAGCGGTGTTGAGGTCGTCATCCATGGCGGTGATAAATGCCTGTTCCTTTTCGCCGAGCATTGCGAGGAATTCCTCTTCGCCGCCCTGGTTTTCTGCCGGTGCGTTTTCAATTGCAAAATCAAGGTTATCGCGGCAGGTATACATTCTTTCGAGAGAAGCTTTTGCGGATTCGATAACGGTGAGAGTGTAGTTAAGGGGCATTCTGTAATGGGCCTGGATCATCATATATTTGATGGGCTCATAGCCGTATTTTTCTGCAACGTCGCGGACGGTGAAGAAGTTTCCGAGAGATTTGGACATTTTTACGTTATCAACGTTGATATAGCCGTTGTGCATCCAGTATCTTGCATATTCGTGACCGGTGCAGCATTCGCCCTGGGCAATTTCGTTTTCGTGGTGGGGGAAGATAAGGTCCTGACCGCCGCAGTGGATATCGATTGTTTCGCCGAGATGGTTTTTGATCATTGCGGTGCATTCGATATGCCAGCCGGGTCTGCCTTCGCCCCAGGGAGAAGTCCAGCTGGGTTCGCCGGGTTTTGCGGCTTTCCAAAGGCAGAAATCGAGCGGATCTTCTTTTTCGCTGTCTGCTTCGATTCTTGCGCCGGATTCAAGATCGGAAACGTCCTGGTGAGAAAGTTTGCCATATTCATCGAATTTTCTTACGCGGAAATAAACGGAGCCATCCGAAAGGGGATAGGCATAGCCTTTTTCAACAAGGCTTTCGACGATTTCGATGATTTTTGCCATGTTTTCGGTTGCCTTAGGATGGATGGAAGCGGGTTTTACACCAAGGCCTTCGGCATCCTTTTTGTATTCGGCAATATATTTTTCCGCAACTTCCGCGGAGGTGATTCCTTCTTCATTTGCGCGTTTGATGATCTTATCGTCAACGTCGGTGAAGTTCTGGACAAAGGTTACTTTGTTTCCGAGAAATTCGAGATACCGGCGGAGAACATCGAAAACGCAGATAGGTCTTGCGTTGCCGATGTGGATGAAGTTATAAACAGTAGGGCCGCAGGCATAGATTTTGAATTCTCCGGGGGTAAGGGGAACAAGTTCCTCTTTCTGTCTTGTCATTGTGTTAAAAACTTTCATTTTTGGGGTGCTCCTTTATTTGAAGTTTGTTTTATCTCATCAAGTTCCGCTTTAAGGCGGTCGATTTCCATATAAAGCTTGCAGATTTCCTGAGAAACAGGGTCCGGAATGTGTACCTGGTCAAGTTTTTCCGAAGGAACAACTTTTTTGCCGTGCTGGCGGACAACCCTTGCGGGGACACCGACGGCGGTGGAATATTCCGGAATTGCGTTGAGAACAACAGCATTCGCGGCGATTTTTGCGCCTTCGCCAACGGTGAACGGACCAAGAACTTTTGCACCTGCACCGACAATTACATTGTTCATAAGAGTGGGGTGGCGCTTGCCGGTTTCTTTGCCGGTACCGCCGAGAGTAACGCCCTGATAAATGGTGCAGTTGTCGCCGATTTGGGCGGTTTCGCCGATTACAACGCCGCTTCCGTGGTCGATCAAAACTCCGCGGCCGATTTTTGCCGCAGGATGAATTTCAACGCCGGTGCATCCGCGGACGATCTGCGAAAGGGCG
>JAZUAX010000160.1:0-2631 GCA_045638185.1 Oscillospiraceae bacterium
CGCGGATAACTTTTTTCTTGGTACGGATTTTTGCCCTTGCAATAAGGTGTCCTTCGTTGTCAACGTTGAGGAGCGGGCAGATTCCGAGGATCGTTCCGACGGTGCCTGCGGTTTTGGAAACTCTTCCGCCTTTGATAAAAAATTTAAGGTCGGAGGAGAAGAACCAGTGGTGAAGATAAAGTTTGTTTTCTTCCGCCCAGTTTTTAAGTTCGTCAATATCCATTCCGCCGTCACGAAGATCAGCAAGTTTATCCATTAAAAGTCCATAACCGGAAGAAGCCGCAAGAGAATCCACAACATAGATCTTTCTTTCCGGATAACGTTCTTTTGCGATTTTTGCGGCATTCATTGCGGAGTTATAGGATCCGGAGATTCCGCTTGAAAGAGTGAGATGGAGGATATCTTTTCCTTCGGAAAGAAAACTTTCGAAATATTCAAGATATTCGGTTACGTTTATCTGGGAAGTCTGGGTATCCTCGCCGGAATCCATTCTTTTGTAAAATTCCTCGAAGGGAATGGATTGACCGAGGTCATCGGAATAATCGTTTCCGTTCAGTTTATAATGGAAGCAGATATATCTGATATCTCTTGCTTCAAAATGTTCTTTTGAAAGATCAGCGGTGGAACAGCAGCTTAAAATGAAGTTTGACATAGTTTTTCTCCTTTTTGGAATTTATTCAATAAAGTTATCTTAACCGAAAGGGGAAACTGAATCAAGGTTTTTGACTATACTCTTCAAAAACAAAAAGTAGAGTCCGTAAAAACGGACTCTACTTGGAGTAGAACGGCTTATTTATGCGATTTTTTAATGCGGAAAGAAAGGAAAACGATGAATTCCGCAGGAATAAGCAAAAGAAGAATTTGCCAGGGGTTAAAGTTTATGAAGGTGAGATATGCCGCAAGAAAAACGCTTGCAACAAGTCCGTAAATTATATGGCGGTTGTTTTTTCCCTGTTCCCATACTGAATTAAGCACAAGAAAAGTAATGAGCGAAATCGGAAGAGTGTAAATAAATACAAGCCACCAGTTGAAACCGAATATCCAGCCGAGGATATAAATCAGAAAAGCAAGAGTCCAGATTCCGAAAAGAACGAGTGTTGTTATAATTTTGCTGTGGAAATTACGTTCAGCTTTTTTGAAGCTTTCCGGCTTTTCCCAATTGTCGTGGGAACTCAGCAGATAATCGACTGAAACGCTGAAAATCTCGCTCATTTTTTTAAGAACGTAAGCATCGGGAACAGCTTCGGCCCGTTCCCATTTGGAAACACTTTTGTCGGAATAATTGAGAAGTTCGCCGAGTTCCGCCTGGGTCATTCCCTTTGCGGTGCGAAGGTTTATGATATTGCTTGCGGTTATAACTTTAAGGTCTTCCATTCGGCTGTTCACCTCCTTTGTATTTTTATATTATACAATAAATTTTTGTATTTTTCTATCATATTAAGGAAATAATTTGCAATTATATTACAATTATTATAATAAAGAATGAAAGAAATATTGAATATGCATATGGAATTTGTTATAATATAAAATTGGTTAAGGAGGCGATATTTTTTGAACAAAAAACTGGTAATCGCGTTAAGCATTGTTCTTGTTGCAATCGTTGGCGCAACAACCGCTCTTGCAATCGTTCTTTCCGGAAATAATTCCGATCTTAAAGAAACTGCTTCACCGGAAATTTCCGTTGAAGAAAACGAAGTTTCTGCAGAAAATACCGAAAATCAGGAAGAATCTTCCGAAGAAGCGGCAAAATGCGCTCTTGAATATAACTATCTTAAAGGAACCCAATATAAAAATCTTTACGAAACCCGTTATCCGAACCTTGTTGAAACAATGAAGGTTCCGGAACCGGTTCCGGAACCGGAAAAACCTTCCGGCGGCAAGCCCGGAGTTGGAACAGCGGTAAATCCCGGATATTCCGGTTCTGTCGGAAAATATTCACTTGAAAGCAAAACTATTGCAGCGCATCTTTCCGTCCAGGGAACCAATGTCCAGAACAGACCGGTTTGGCAATGCACAAACAACACCAACTACTATACAAACGGAAGTGTAACATGGGCAGCAGGTTCCGCAAGACTCAGAAGCGGCGAACTTTCCCAGAATACCGTAATTTACGGTCATAACTGGGGAAACTGTTTTGTTCCGTTTAAGCGCAGCGGTCCTGAATTTGAATCCCTGATGTCTTTCACTTACAAGGATTTTGTAAACCAGAATCAGTATATTTATCTTACAACCAACGGCGGAACCCATACTTTTAAAGTTTTTGCGGTTTGCTTCACAAAAGATCTCAACTTCTATATTAACTGCAATGGAATTGATGTTGCATCTGTTGCCGCAAGAGCAAAAAGCATGAGCCTTTTCGATTTTGGAGTAAGCGTAGGAAACGGTGACAAAATCATTACACTTTCCACCTGTACCCGTTATTTCAGCGGCCTTGGCGCAAACCAGCGCTTTATTATCATGGGTAAACTCATCAAAACCGAATAAAAAATCTTGAAAAAACTATGGACAGAAGGAAAAATCTGTGCTATAATGATTACCGCTGATGATTCAGCGGTAATATCCGGGGGCGTAGCTCACTTGGGAGAGCGCTTGAATGGCATTCAAGAGGTAGAGAGTTCGATCCTCTTCGTC
>JAZUAX010000161.1:0-4906 GCA_045638185.1 Oscillospiraceae bacterium
GTCACACGGCACACAGATTTGTCTGCGGCACCCAAAAAGACCGCTTAATGCTGCTCGGTTCCCCGCCTGACATGGTTCACGGTTTTTTGTCGCACAGGACCCATATGCCGCATGACAAAGCGCACATCCGCGCTGTCATTCTTTGGTTTTTGAAAAATCAGAATTCAGAAGATTCTTCTTCAGAAACTTCCTCAATGGATTCTTCACAGCAGATTTCCTCTTCCGGGAATTCGTCGAAAAGATCATCACAGCAGCAATCACAGCAATCGTCGCAGCAGCAGCCTTTTTTCTTGGTAAGGAAATAAACAGCGGCAGCGCCGGCGGCAATAAGGGCAAGAGCACCAACAACAATTCCGATAACAGTACCGAATTTCATAGATTTACCACCTTTCAAAAACTTTTCGGTTTTCCTCTTTATTTTAAGCTTTTTTGCTTCAAATTTATCATAAGCGTCAACAACGGTGCGCATGGTCTCAATTGCTGCAACAATGTTCACCAAAAACGCCTTCTTTCAGAAAAATCATATCGTATATTAGATAATAACATATTTTTTTCTTTTCGGCAAGTGCCTATATATAATTTAATCATTATTTAACAATTCAATTCCGTTGCAGATATTTTTAAAAACCGGTGCGGCAAAATCTCCTCCGGAATTCATTCCTTCCGCAAAAATCGCAATTGCATATTCCGGTTTCTCCGCCGGATAAAAACCCACAAACCATGCGTGGATAATTTCGTTTCCTTCCTTATCGAACTGCCCCGTCTGGGCGGAAGCGGTTTTTCCTCCGGCACCGCCCTCTTTCGGTTTTGCATTTATTCCGCTTCCGTTTTCAACAACATTTATCATCATGGATTTTATTGTTTCCGCGGTTTTTATTTTCATAACAGGGTTTACTGAATATTCCGGAGTTGACTCATAGTTTCCGTTTTTGTCATAGGTTCCGAGAACCATTTTCGGGGTAACGGCTTTTCCGCCGTTTCCGATTGCGGAAGCAAGAACCGCCAATTGAACCGGAGTTGCCAGAAGTTTTCCCTGCCCAAAGGCAAAACTTGCGAGAACGGTTTTTGCGGAAAGTTCTTTTTCCGAAGGCAGATTTCCTGCTTTTGAATAAAAATCCTCTCCGAAAAAGGAAGGGCTTCCGAAACCGAGATTCTTCGCGGTTTCAAGAATTTTTTCTCCGCCGATTTCAAGCGCAAGATTTATAAAATATGGATTGCATGAAATTTCAAGGGCTTTTTCCATATCGATTTTCCCGTGTCCGTTTTCCCAATGGCATTTATAAATCCTTCCGTCAACTTCTGTTTTGCCGGTACAGTCAAAGATTTTTTCCCGGGGAATTCCGTTTTCCAAAGCTGCGGCAGCAACGACAATTTTCCATGTTGAACCAACGGAATAGGCGGAAAAAGCTCTGTTCACAAACGGCGAATTTTCCGCTTCAAGATATTCCCCGATTTTTCCGGATTCAAATCCGGGAACGGAAACCGAAGCCAGAATTTCGCCGTTTTGAACGTCCATAACAACCGCCGCGCCTTTTTCCACGCCTGCGGAAAGCGCCTTTTCAGCTATTTTCTGAATCTTCGAATCTATTGTAAGCACAACTCCGCTTTTTTCAAAAACTTTTTCTTCATCAAGAAAAATCTCCTCTTCGGAAAAAAGTTTTCCCGTTCCATCGGTTTTATAACTTACGGAAACACGGTTTCCGTTTTCCGAAAGAAATTCATCAAAGCTCTTTTCAATTCCAAAAACGCCCTTTCCGCCGTTTATATAGCCGACTATATGCGGCGCAAGGTTTTTTTCGCCATATCTTTCCGGAAACGAAAAATTGAATATTCCCTCCCCTTCAATGATTTTCCCACCCGTATCCAGTATGGAAGGTTCGTGTTTTCCGAAAACTTCCGCAAGGGAATCTCTGTCGAAAAATTCGTTCACCGCCGAAACATCGAGGATATCCGGAAAAAGCAGAAGCCTGCGCTCGGAATTTTTGTTGACAAGGGGCTCAAGATTTCTGTCGAAGATCCCCGCTCTTGTTTTTGCAAGTTCAACGGTCCTTGTGCTCTGGACCGCGGCAGCCTCCTTCAAAAAATCCCTCCGGGTAATATCGGCTATCCTCAGGAGAAGAAAGCCCATAACAAAGACAAAAACGCAGAGAAAACTCACAATTCTTTTCTTCAAAAAACTCTCCCTTTCGTTTTTTAAAAAAGTTTTGGCAGAGAAAAAATAAATAATCAAAAAAATTTTAAAAAAGTTGTTGACAAACGAGAAAGGTTTTGATATAATAGCTCTTGCATTCGAGAAATGCGGTAGTGCTGGAATAGGCAGACAGGCACGTTTGAGGGGCGTGTGTCTTTGACGTATGGGTTCAAGTCCCATTTACCGCACCAAATAAGGGAGAACGACGACGGTTGTTCTCCCTTATTTTTTTATAATTTTTACCGAGTTTCAAAAACGAAAGGAGAAAGCTCATGGAAAAATTTGTTCCTTTTGAAAAACTTTCAAAAAAGAAACAGCACGAACTTAATGCAATCCGAAGAAAAGACTGGAACGGAATTAACCCCGTTACAAGAAAACCCGAAAACCCGAAAGCATATAACAGAAGAAAGGCACAAAACCGAAGCGATTTCGATTTTGTGCCTTTTTGTTTTATTCGTTTATCTTGACGGAAACGCCGTTTACTTCAACACCTTCATCCGCCGGAATCATTATGTATTTCCTTCCGTCCACAACCTTTGTTTCAACAAGATAGGAAAATTCCGGTGCAACGGAAATCTTTACCTGGGGAGTTACAACTTCGAACTTTTTGCTCTCGATTATATTCTGAGGTTTAAGGGGTTTATCCTCACCGAACTGTTTTTTAACTTTTTCTTTGAAAACCTCGACCTTTTCTTTTGCAACGCCGCTGTTTTCGAGAATATCGCCGACCTCACGGGTGCTCAGATCAAGAGGCTGAGGATCTTTGCTTTCCTTATGCTCAACGATTCTCTCGCAAATCTGTTCGTGAACCGCCTGGATGATATCAAAGCTGCAGTCCTCTTCAAGAGTTTCGGTGAGAACTTCCTGGAAAGTCATTTTCTGTTCTCCCGCGGACATGGGAATTTCCGTTTTAAAAAGAGAATCGATAAGTTCCTGCTGCATCATATCGGTATCCCTGGTATATAAAAGCGCGTTATAGATGTTGGTTGCCCTGTCATCAAAGCAGGGGAACATAAAACCTATCTCCGGAGCCGCAACGGTCTGCGGGAAAGTGCAGTTGTGGAAAGCGCTCTGGTCGATCACGTATCCGAGCTCAGTTTTGCTTTCGTTTACCGGACATACGGAACAGATGAAATAGTTAAAAACGTTTTCAGAAGCATCTTCAACGGAAAGTTCATCGGTTCCTTTGAAAGGAACGTCATAGTGATCCGCTGCAAGAAGGATTATATAGTTGCAGTCAAGATTTACCGCCGGGATTATTTTTTTATAAAGTTCCTCTCGGAGTTCTGCGTTTCCGATATCCTTGCGGATATCCATAAGGAATTTGTGTTCCTCCCCTTCCATAACCTGCTGGGTGGAAAATTCGATATCGATAAGGTTTTTTCCAAGAGAGCCTGAAAGAGCTTTTTTGAAAAGTGCCATATATCTTTCGCCTTCGGATTGAGGCATTGCGGCAACGGGTTCTTCGATATATGCAATTATTTCCTTCATCTGGTTTACAAAACAGCCGTAAACTTTGCTGATGCAGTTTTTATCAAGGGCAAGGCGGCGGCGGATTTCGTTAAGTTCTTTCTGGTTCATTTGGCTACCTCTTTCGGTCAAAAAATTACGGTTTATATTGTAGCACATTTTTTCTTTCCGTTCCAGCAAAAAAACTTTTCTGCTTCTCGCTTTTTCTTTTTAATTTATGAGATTATAATGTTATATTTGCAAACTCTAAAGAATAAAAAAAGAGAACAGAGCCAAAACTCTGTCCTCAAAATTATTCTTGTTTATATATCGGATGTAACTTTTTGGGTAGTCTTTGTCTGTTCTTCGATACACCTGTAAAGATAAAAAGAATTTATAGCAAAAACAATAGGAGCTATAATAACGGTTAGTGTATATTCTTTAAAAACAAAGCCTGCGAAAAAACTGCCTATAAGTTTTGCTGCAGCTATAGGCGTTTTTAATATCGGAGATAGTTTTTTTGATTCAATCAAAAATAAGACTGACATACACAGATCGCTCACGTATGCAATTAAAACAAATACATAAGATGATTGGTCTAATATTAAAAAGAATAATATTGTGCAAAACACAATTGAACCCAAATAGCTGATTTTTTTGATAACCGAATCCAGAAAAATAAATCCAAAAAAACTATAAACAAATCCGTGATAACCCAAAGCCAGTATCCCCAAAATCCGGATGTCCAATATAATGCACAAATTTCCCATGCAATATTGGTAACACCGGCTATATATGGCATGGATACTTTTTTTATTGCAATACTGCGGAACCCGGCATAAATAATCATCAAATATGCAATAGACCAAAACACAACCGTTAATATATCATCAACTAACGAGGGCATAATATTTTCTCCTTGTATAATATATTTTGTAAGAGGATGGATTTAAATCTATTCTCTTCACATGCAAATTTACCCAAAATATTACTTGAGGTATCTTGCCAGAAGTTCCTCAAAAGCCTTGCCGCAATGAGCTTCATCCGGTTTACAAAACAGCCGTAAACTTTGCTGATGCAGTTTTTATCAAGGGCAAGGCGGCGGCGGATTTCGTTAAGTTCTTTCTGGTTCATTTGGCTACCTCTTTCGGTCAAAAAATTACGGTTTATATTGTAGCCCATTTTTTCTTTCCGTTCCAGCAAAAAAACTTTTCCGCTTCTCGCTTTTTCCTTTAATTTATGATATTATAACATTATATTTATAAA
>JAZUAX010000162.1:0-9561 GCA_045638185.1 Oscillospiraceae bacterium
TGTCAATGAGTTTCCGCTGTGCGGTTTTAAGCGCGGAATTTTTTTCAAAAATAACGGTTCCTACCGCCTGTTCCGAAGCGGAAATTCCGCAATCGAATTCGGGAAGATTTTTTCCGCAGGCAAAAACCGGTTCTCCGCCAAAGCGGATTTTTTTGAGCACGACCAGATTTTCGGTTTCCAAAACGGTGCTCAAAACGGAAAAGCTTTCGTCAACGCAGAAACTTTCGTCAACAACAACTTTTGCTTCGGTAAGGGAGCAAAGTTTT
The DNA here is from genome assembly GCA_045638185.1 of Oscillospiraceae bacterium. Classification (GTDB taxonomy): domain Bacteria; phylum Bacillota; class Clostridia; order Oscillospirales; family Ruminococcaceae; genus UMGS1668. The sequence continues at coordinate 267 of JAZUAX010000162.1, forward strand.
TTTATTTCCGCCGGGGCAATTTCAAGTCCGGTCGGGCAGCACGGATTTGAAAGATAAATCATATCCGCACCGTTTTCGCTTGCGGCTGCGGCAAGGTTTTCCGCTTTTATCTTCATATCCGGAGTTTTTTCTGCAAAAATCGGTTCTGCTTCGAAAACGGAAGCAAATTTTTCTGCGGAAATATCATATTCCGGAACGATCGCTTTTGCTTCACCGCCGAAAATTCCGTTGAGCAAGGTTTTGTAATCCGCTCCCGCTCTTACAAATTCCGGTTTTGTTCCGAAGAACTTTGCAAAACCTTTGCAAAGTTCTTTTGCGTTTTTATCGGCTTCGGAATCCTTGTTTTCTTCCCTTGCTTTTTCGCAAAGATTTGAAAAGCAGCCTTCGATATCAAAGAAAAATCTGCTTCCGTCAAGATAAATCATCAAATTACCTCACATATCAAAAAAACTCATCTGGCGGCTTTCCGGAAGACCTTTGAGCACGCCGTTTGTGCGGAGAATATCCATTACGCCGGAACCTATTCCTGCTCTTGAAGCAACGTCGTCAACAGAAAGATAATCGCCTTTTTTGCCTGCTTCCGCAAGAGGTTTCGCGGCGTTTGCTCCAAGACCTTTAAGAGAAACAAAAGGAAGGCGAAGTTTTCCATCCTCCGGAACATATTTTGTTGCGCTGGATTTATAAAGGTCAACAGGAAGGACCTCAACTCCCCTTGCGAGCATTTCGTTCGCAACTTCAAGCATGGTGAGCTGGTCCTCTTCGCCTTTATTAAGACTTTCCATGGCGCGCATTTCCTTGATTCTGCGTTTAACAGCCTCATGGCCTTTCATAACTATTCCGCCGTCAAGGTCATCGCCTCGAACGGTAAAAATCGCCGCATAAAATTCCACAGGGTGATAAACCTTAAAATAGGCAAGTCTTATTGCACCTATCTGGTAAGCCGCTGCATGGGCTTTTGGGAACATATATTTGATTTTAAGACAGCTGTCAATATACCATTCCGGAACGCCGCATTCGCGCATGGCAGCCTTATGCTCGTCCGTAAGGAGTTTTTTTGCTTTACCCTTACGGGTTATCTCCATGATCTTGAACGCCATACTGGGGTCCAATCCATAGCGGATAAGGTCTGTCATAATGCTGTCACGGGTACCTATTACGTTTTCGATGGTGCAGGTACCGTTTTTAATAAGTTCCTGGGCGTTTCCGAGCCAAACGTCAGTTCCGTGAGAAAGACCCGCAATCTGTATAAGCGCCGAGAAGTTTTTGGGCTGTGTTTCAAGGAGCATTCCACGGACGAAACCGGTTCCAAGTTCCGGAAGAGCAAGGCTTCCGGTCTGGCAGTCGATATCTTCCGGTTCAACTCCAAGAGCCTTGGGCGAAGTGAAAAGGCTGTAAACCTTTTCGTCACTCATGGGAACATCCGTTACAAGAAGTCCCGTCATATCTTCAAGGTGCTTACAGAGGGTCGGAACATCGTGTCCGAGCTCATCAAGCTTAAGAATTGTATCATGCAGTTTGTGGAAGTCGAAATGTGTGGTGAGCATATCCGATTCCGCATCGTCTGCCGGATGCTGCATCGGACAGAAGTCGGTTATGTCATAACCTGTCGGGATAACTACCATTCCGCCCGGGTGCTGGCCGGTTGTTCTCTTAACACCGGTGCAGCCGAGAGCAAGGCGGGTTTCTTCCGCTTTATGATAGATTATTCCTTTTTCTTCACAGAATTTTTTAACGTAGCCGAAAGCGGTTTTATCTGCAACAGTACCGATGGTACCTGCTTTGAAAACATGGTCCTTTCCGAAAAGTTCTTCGGTATAGCGGTGGGCCCAGAACTGATATTCGCCGGAGAAGTTAAGGTCTATATCGGGAGCCTTATCGCCATGGAAACCAAGGAAGGTTTCGAAAGGAATATCGTGACCATCCTGTTTATATTTTGTTCCGCAGACCGGACAGTTTTTAGGCGGAAGGTCAAACCCGGAGCCTACCTCACCTTTTTCAAAAAATTCGCTGTGGTGACAATGGGGACAGACATAATGCGGAACAAGTGGGTTAACCTCTGAAATTCCACTCATTGTCGCAACAAAGGAAGAACCTACAGAACCACGTGAACCAACCTGATAACCGTCCTCATTGGATTTTGTAACAAGTTTCTGGGCGATTACATAAAGAACCGCATAACCGTGTTTTATAATGGAATCCAGTTCCCTCGCAAGGCGTTTTTCAACAATTTCGGGAATTTTTCTTCCTTCAGGGGTTTCCTCACCATAGACTTCATAAGCCTTTTTCCAGCAGCGGTTTTTAAGATCTTCTTCCGCGCCGTCGATATAAGGAGTATAAGTTCCGTCAAGAATAGGCTTGAGCACCTCGCACATATCGGCAATTCTGTTGGGAACGGTTATTACAACTTCCCTTGCCTTTTCTTCGCCAAGATAAGAGAATTCATCGAGCATCTCGCGGGTGGTTTTAAGATAAAGCGGTGCCTGGTTGCCTGCATCGGCAAATCCCTGGGAAGCCTGGATTATTTTGCGGTAATCCGCATCTTCCGGATCAAGGAAATGAACGTCGCCGGTTGCGGCAACAGGAATTCCAAGTTCCTCGCCGAGAGCAACTATCTGTTTGTTCCATTCGCGGATCTGATCTTCGCTTTCAACTTTTCCTTCACGGACCATGAATTCATTGTTGCCAACAGGCTGGATTTCGAGAAAATCGTAGAATTTTGCAATTTCGACGATTTCTTCGTGAGATTTCGCGCCCGTTATAGCTCTGTAAAGTTCTCCAGCTTCACACGCAGATCCAACAATAAGGCCCTCTCTGTGCTTTATAAGAAGGCTCTTCGGGACGCGGGGACGTTTTTTATAGTAGGTTACATGAGCCTGGGAAACAAGTTCATAGAGGTTTTTAAGGCCTCTCTGAGTCTTTGCAATAATAATCTGGTGGTAGTACGGAAGTTTTCTCGGATCTGTACCGTGGAGAATTCCGTTGACATCCGCAAAATTATCGATATGCTCATCTTCCCGGAGCTGCTCCATCATCTTAACTAAAATGAGCGCAAGCTCTCTTGCATCGTCGCAGGCTCTGTGATGGTTGAACGGAGCAAGCTTAAGATGGTTTGCAACGGTATCTAATTTATGGTTTTTGATATTAGGATACATGGAACGAGCCATTGCAACGGTATCCGCATAGGCGCAATCGAAAGGCATTTTGCATCTTTCTCCCGCTGCACGGAGGAAACCAGTATCGAATCCGGCATTATGCGCCACAAGGAATTTGCAGTTTCCGCAGAATTCATAAAACATTCTGAGAGCTTCTTCCTCCGAAGGAGCATCCGCAACCATGGAATCATCGATTCCTGTAAGTTCTGTGATGCGTTCCGGAATATGTTTTTCCGGATTTACAAAGGTATTGAATTCTTCTTTAAGCACGCCGTTTACAATACGGACCGCGCCGATCTCGGTCATTCTTTCTGTTGCAGCAGAAAGACCCGTTGTTTCAAGGTCAAAAACAATGATTTCATCTTCGAAAGAAACGTCCGGATCACCGAAAACTGCTTTTACGGTATCATCAACAAAATATGCTTCAACGCCATAAACAACTTTGAAATTGGGATCTTTAAATCCTCTTGCTGTTTCAGCCGCTTCCGGGAATCCCTGAACAACGCCATGGTCGGTGATCGCAATTCCTCTGTGTCCCCAATCATGAGCGCGTTTTACAAGTTTTTCCGGCGACGTTACACCGTCCATCTGGGACATATTGGTATGGCAGTGGAGCTCAAAACGCTTTTCTTCTTCGCCGTCCGTTCTGTGAAGTCTTTTTACTTTACATATATCCCTGGGGCGGATAGTTACGTCATGTTCGTATTTATCAAAAGAAGCTTCGCCGGCAACAACAATTGTATCACCGCTTTTAAGGGCAAGAACCCCTTCCGCTTCCTTTTTCTTCGCAATTATTTTAAGGATATTGGAGCTGGTAAGGTCGGTGAGCATAACGGATATAATAACGCTCTCTCCGTCCCTGGTTTCTCTGCTTTCCACAGAAAAGATATCTCCCCAGACAACAACTCTTCCGCTTTGCATATCAACATCGCAAAGTTTCATCGGGCGCTGTTTTATAGGTTTACCCATAACAACTTCCATGTTGGAAATATTTATTGGAAGTCCGGTTGCGTCAAAGCCGCCGTTTCCGAAAGGAACAGCTTTCGGAACTTTGGGTCTTGGTGCAGAAGCTGTGCTTCCGTTCGATTTTGCTTCGGAATAAGAAACGGAAGCTGTTTTTCTTTCGCTTATTTCCGTAACTTCTGTGGTTCCGGAAAATTCAACTTCAATTTCTGTTCCGAATTCTTCGCGAACGATGTTTTTCATAATAGTATCACAGCGATTTTTAAGAAGCATTTCCGCTCCGCCATGAGCAAGTTCAACTTTGAAAACTCCGTTTTCGAAATCAACTTTGCTGTCGCTGAAAAAGCCGTTTATCGGAACTCCGCGCAGGTTTGCTTCAAAAGCAATATCACTGAAATAATCCACAGTGAGCATGGAAGGATTATAAACAGGAATAAGCCGGACGTTTTTTACGCCCAGCTTTTCACAAAGTTCCTTTTGTGCGGAATATAAATCTTTTTTATGTACCGTCTTTTTCGGAGCAATTTTTGCGGTAACTTCCCTTTTATCCATATCGATATTCATACCGATAATTTCGGCAAAGGAAAGTTCTTCTATAAAACCGCTTCCGAATATTTCGGAAAAAGTTTTTCCCATTTTCACATCCGTCCGATTTCTTCGAGAAGCGCCGGAAGAATTTCGTTTTCCGGAACTTTTCTTAAAATTTCACCTTTTTTAAATATAAGACCGCATTTGTCGCCGCCCGCAACACCGATATCCGCTTCCCTTGCTTCACCGGGTCCGTTTACCGCACATCCCATTACAGCAACGGTAAGCGGCTTTTCACAGCCTCTGAGAGCCTCTTCAACTTCGTTTGCAAGTTTTATAAGGTCAATTCTGGTTCTTCCGCAGGTCGGGCAGGAAACGATGTTTACACCGAAATCACGTACACCAGCCGCTTTAAGAATGTCTTTTGCTGCATAAATCTCTCTGACCGGATCTGCGGTAAGAGTAACTCTTATCGTTGAGCCGATTCCGTCAACAAGAAGTCCGCCGATTCCGATAGAGTTTTTTATAATTCCCATATGTTCTGTTCCCGCTTCGGTGACACCGAGATGAAGAGGATAATCGCATCTTTCGGAAACAAGGCGGCAGGCATTCATCATAGTTTTTACGTTGCTGGATTTTATGGAAATCACTGTATCTGTAAAACCATATTTTTCAAGAATTGCAACATGTTCCATTGCGCTTTCCGCAAGAGCTTCCGCTGTCGGAGCTCCGTATTTTTCCAGAAGGCGCTTATCAAGGCTTCCGCCATTGACCCCGACACGGATCGCTACTCCCGCATTTCCGCAAGCCTCAACAACCTGGCGAGTACGTTCCTCGGAACCTATGTTGCCAGGATTTATACGGATTTTATCTATTCCGTTTTCAACTGCCGCAAGAGCAAGGCGATAATCAAAATGGATATCGGCTACAAGAGGAATATCTATCTTCTCTTTTATTGCCGGAATAAGTTCCACCGCTGCCATATCAGGAATTGCAGCACGAAGAATTTCGCAGCCTGCTTTTTCAAGTTCAACGGCCTGTTTTACACTTCCTTCGATATCTGTTGAAGGAACACTTATCATTGACTGTATTGCAACAGGATTATCACCGCCAATGGCAATTTTTCCGATTTTAACTTCCTTTGCCAAAAAAATCAGCCTCCTGTTACAAGTCTTACAATATCATTATAGGCAACAATTACCATAAGAAGCATAAGAAGGCCCATTCCTACGGTATGAATAATGCCTTCGACTTTCTGGTTGATAGGTTTTCCGCGGAAAAGTTCTATAACCATGAAGAAAATTCTTCCGCCATCAAGAGCAGGCAGAGGAAGAAGATTGAATACACCGAGGTTTACGGTGATAATTGCAAGAATAAGGAGCAGACCTTTATAGTTTGTTGTTTTTACAGCGTCAGAAATGGTTTCTGTAACTCCGATAGGTCCGGAAAGCTGACTTATTCCGAATTCTCCGCTGATAATATCACCGAGAGAATGCCAGACAAGTTTTATAAGCGACCAGGTCCAACGGAATGAATAACCTATTTTTCCTAAAAGATTAGGTTCTTCGCCATATATACTGAAATCCAGAACAATGGATTTCAGTCCGTTTATTTCCTGGGTATTAAAAACAACTTCATCAAGATGGATTTTTTCTCCGTTACGAAGAACATCCATGGAAACAATTCCGTCGGTGTCGCGGATAAGGGAATAAACTATATCATAATCGCATCCGGATTTTTCTCCGTTTATAGCAAGGATCTTATCTTCAACTTCAAGATAATTTGCCGAAGAAGAATTTTCAAGGAAGGAAGCAACGGTTGTTGTTCCAACCATTGTCTGGCCGCAAGTAAGGATAAAAACAACCGCAAAACCGAGAATAAGATTCATTATTGCACCGGCAGAAGTGATTATTATTCTTTTCCAGACGGGACACGCCATAAAACAGCGTTCATCCTCGCTTTCTTCGTCCTCTCCTTCCATTGCCACAAAACCGCCTATCGGAAGAAGACGGAGAGAATAATCCGTTTCCCCTTTTGTGAAAGAAAAGATTTTCGGACCCATTCCTATCGAAAATTCGTTAACACGGACTCCTGCCCATTTTGCTGTTGCAAAATGTCCAAGTTCATGGAAAAAGATCATAAATCCGAAAAGTAAAATTGCAATTAAAATACTCAAGAGATTATCTCCTTACTTAATAATTGAAGCGGCAAATCTGCGTGCTTCCTTATCTGTTTCAAAAACTTCTTCAAAACTGTCGCCGTCAGAAAAATCCTTTTCGACGGTTTTTTCAAGAATTTTCGGAATATCGTTAAATCCGATTTTTCCTTCAAGGAAAGCTGCAACGGCAATTTCATCAGCTGCATTGAAAGCAGCTGTTGCTGTTTTTCCTATTGAAAGGGCGTGTCTTGCAATATCTGTTGCGGGAAAAGTAAGTTTATCCTGCTCATAAAAATGGAGCGTTCCGATTTTTGCAAGATCAAGGTGTTCAACAATGCTTTCACATCTTTCCGGAACGGTGAGTGCATATTGAATAGGCGTTCTCATATCCGGAACTCCAAGCTGCGCCAAAACAGAATTATCTGTAAATTCAACAAGAGAATGGACTATGCTTTCCCTGTGGATAACCACATCGATCTTATCTTGGTCAACACCGAAAAGATGTACGGCTTCGATTATTTCAAGTCCTTTGTTTGCCATTGTAGCAGAATCTATGGTCACTTTTCTGCCCATATTCCATGTAGGATGTGCAAGAGCATCTTCAGGCTTAATATTTTCGAGTTCAGAAAGAGTCTTTCCGAAGAAAGGGCCACCCGAAGCTGTTAAAATAAGCTTCTGAATTCTTGCATAATCTCCTTTTGCCTGAAGGCACTGGAAAATTGCGGAGTGTTCGCTGTCAACAGGAAAGATTTTAACTCCTTTTTCCTTTGCAAAATCCATAACTCTTTTTCCGCCGGCAACAAGAGTCTCTTTGTTTGCAAGGGCAACATCATTTCCAGCTTCAATCGCTGTTATGGTAGGACGAAGACCTGCAATTCCTGTTACAGCATTGAGCACAACATCGCATTCGATTGCTGCGGCTTTGAGCACTCCTTCTTCTCCTCCGAGCACGGTTATATCCGTATCAGAAAGTGCGATGCTCAAGCCCTTTGCGGCCTTTTCATCATAAAGCGCAACTATTTTCGGTTTAAATTCTCTTGCCTGTTTTTCAAGAAGTTCGGCATTGTTTCCGGCCGCAAGAGCAACCACGGAAAAGCCGAGATTTCTGCAGACATCAAGGGTTTGGGTTCCTATTGAACCGGTCGATCCCAAAACAGAAAGGCGTTTCATCTTTAAACAAAAGCCTCCTTTTTCCTATAAAATTATTGCCGCACAAAGCGGCAATAAAACAATATCATAAAATTATATTCAGGCTATTAACGGAAAATAAATATTCCAGACATAAAGAATCGGAGCTACAAAAATCCAGCTGTCAAAGCGATCCATAACTCCGCCATGACCGGGCATTATATTTCCGTAATCCTTGATCCCTACCTGGCGTTTTATAATAGAAGCACAAAGATCTCCGAGAATCGCCGCAACAGCACCAATCGGAAGGAAAACAACAAGGCTGAACCAATTTATCGAATATTCCGTTATGATGCTGAAAATAAATGCAAATACGCAGCAGAGCAAAACATCTCCGAAAACTCCGCCAATTGCTCCTTCAACAGTCTTTTTAGGGCTGATTTCAGGACAAAGTTTGCGTTTTCCAAAAAAATATCCGCTGAAATAAGCGCAGGTATCGTTAAGCCACGCCACCGCAAGGCTCAACATTACTATAAAAAGCGAAACCGGTTTTCCATAGCTTCTGAAAATAAGAAGAACGGAAAAGGCTCTTGGAATAAGTAATGTGAAGAAAAACGCAAAAGCCGTATCTGTGACCTTTGTTTCCTTATGGTCAGCAAGCACAAAAATAAGCAGAACCATTCCGAAAAGGAATTCTGTATAGCCTGCGAAAGAAGAAAAAGTCTGATAATATTCAGTTGAAAATAATGCAGCAAACGCAATACAAACCAAAGTAAATCCTCTGTTTTTGGAAAGTCCGACTGCATTTATCATCTCATATACTGCCACAACAGAAAGAGCGGCCACTGCAATATCCAATGCCACTGTTTCAAAAAGGCATAAAACTGCAACCAGAAGAACAAGTCCAACCAGTGCAGAGATTATTCTTGTTTTCAATTTATTTTTACCTCTTTTGCCTGATAGTCAAAACAAATCAAACTCCGCCGAACCGGCGGTTTCTTTTGGAGTATTCCTCCAAAGCTTTTTCAAGATGTTCTTTTGTAAAATCCGGCCACAGAACATCCATAAATACAAATTCGGAATATGCGCTTTCCCAAAGCAGGAAATTCGAAAGTCTTTCTTCTCCGCTGGGACGGATTATAAGGTCGCATTCCGGAGTTTTTGAATAGAGATTTGAAGAAATTTCTTCTTCGGTAATATCCTCTGGCAAAAGTTTTCCTGAGGAGATTTTTTTCGCAATTTCCTTTACGGAATGGAGAATTTCATCTCTTCCTCCATAATTGAGTGCGATCTGAACTGTTGTTATAACTTCGCCGACTTCGGCATTTTCCGCTTCTTCCATAAGCTTTATAAGGTCGGAATCAAA
>JAZUAX010000163.1:0-1904 GCA_045638185.1 Oscillospiraceae bacterium
CCGACTTGGGATCACTGATCCGCAAACAGATATCAACGCAATGATGGCTGGAAAATAATTTTCCTAAGAGATTGGGGCTGTTGCAAAACCTAATGTTTTGCGGCAGCCTCTTTTCTACGCAATTTTTTAATTATTCTCTCCATATTTATTACTCTGGGAGATTCTGCTTCAAGATCATCTGGAGCAATCCAATAATCAATTTTTCCCTTGCCTGCAATCAACGTAAAAAGTTTGCGAATATTGTATCCCAAGCAAAACAACATGCATTCGTAACTGACATTTTCCAAACCTTTTCGCCGTACTCTTTCGTAGTCCATATCCTGTTTGATCACTCCGAATACCCCCTCTACCTGTGCTGACCGATTGATTCGCATTTCAATTCCTTTCGGGGACAGTAGATTTTCTATCGCTTGTTTTCTGAATACATAAAGGTCATAACATACTTCAAAGAAACGATCTTGCCTGTTTTTGTCTTTTACAGTCTTCATGCAGTAAGGTTTTAATTTACATCTCCGGCAATTTTCGATATGGTAAAATACTGTTTCACGTCCCCGGGAGTGAGTGTTGCCATTTTGACATCTGACAGCCACTTTACCATTCAAACAGATTAAATTTTTATTTTCATCGAAATGATATAGTTCCATCCACTCTCCGCAAATCATCTTCTGCCATGTTTGAGGTTTGATATAATTTTCAATGCCTGCCGCCACCATGTATCTGTAATTATCCAACGAATAATAACCGCTATCAGCACATAATCGTTCTGGATATGTATTATAGTCTGCGTAATACTGGTCGAGTAATGGAATGAAAGTTTTTGAATCAGTTCTATCCTGCGACACAAGAAAATCCAGTATAACGCCTTTGGAAACAATAATTTGAAGAGCGTATGCGGCGTGCATATTACTTCCAAGTCCGGAATAATAATCTGATTTCAAGCACATTGCGGTTGCATCTTTGTCGGTTTTGTAGTAAGAGTTTCTTCCGGAACCGCAAATAGCTTCTATTTCCTCATACTCCAAAGTTTTTAACAACATTTTCTTTAACGAATGAAAATCTTTGACTATCTGTTGCTGGCGATGACCGGAACCGCTGACAATAAGTATTCCAGCTTCTGAAATTTTCCGCTCAAGTTGAGAAAGATAACTGGCAACTTCTTTGGAAACAAACTCTTTCTTCCCTGGTGCTAATGGGAAGTAATTTGAAATAATTTTTCTCAAACCTTCATTCAGTCGATCATGCCTTTGCCTTGGCTTCCAAACAAATTTATATTTATTGGCATTAGCTTCAAGTTTTGTACCGTCGAGAAAAACATCGGCGGTATCAATATTGTATTTTTTTATGATTGCCTCGACAATGCAGGAGAACACTTTTTTCTGTCGTGCAACAACTACGTTGTTGCAAAACCTCGAAATGGTGGAATATGACGGCACCTTTTGTTCCATCAAATACATGAAGCGGGTATCGAATTTCAAACTGTCTTCAATACGACGCAAACTGCCGGAATGTTTGGAGAAGGCATAGAGAATAGCGGCAAACAGACGGTATGGATTATAAGAGGGACGACCACCTTTTTCCAGATGTTTTTCCAGTGATTCTTCTATTATCTTACCAACTCCTGATTCTTCCAAAAGTTGGAGATAATCATCCAGTTTTTGCTTTTCCTCAAACGGAATGTCTGAGCAAAGGAATAAATACCCTTGAGAATTTGTAAAATAAGCCATAATTTTCTCCTATTATGACTTATTATACCTCCAATATTCAGCTCAAACAATAAAAAAGGCTGTTGCTCACCTTTTTTTAAGGTTTTGCAACAGCCCCAAATATATTCAAAAGGGTTTAGTTTTCTTTCAGTATCTGAACGGTTTTCCGCAACGCTCCGGCGTGCTGTCCGGCTGCCTCCG
>JAZUAX010000164.1:0-8613 GCA_045638185.1 Oscillospiraceae bacterium
TGTACTTTCTGTCTGTGGAGTTTTTTGGGCTGATAGGTTCTTTTCATCTCTGATATTCCCTCCTTTCGAAATTGCCTTGCAAAATTAGATTATAATGCCCTTTTCTTAAAATGTCAATATATAATTTTATATTTATATATATAAAAGACAAATTTCTGTAAAGTAAAACTGCATTACACTAAATTTTTTTAATTTTCATATGTTCCGGCCTTAAATAATTTTTCCGGAGGATAATCCTCCCTCTAAACACAAGGAATCCTTATGTATATTCCTTCTCCGAAGAGTTATTTTAAACAATTCCCTTTATAAATATAATAACATTATAAATATATCGCCAAAAATATGTGGAAAACCTTTTCTTTTGTTTTCTTTTGTGCTATAATTTATTCTGTCATAATTTATATTTTTCTTTTCCTCATATAAAAAAAGACAAAAAATTAAAAGCGAAAAGGAGGAAAAATTTTGAACTCATTTGATGAAATTTTCGATCTTGTAAAAGAATATTGCAAGACCCAAATGACAGAAGTTGCCTATAATCTTTGGATAAAAGATATCGAACCTGTAAAACTTACTGTCGAAAAAGTTGAACTCAGCGTAAACTCTGAATTTAAACAGAACATTGTTTCCGAAAAATACCGCGACCTTCTCGCAAAAGGTTTCGAAAACGTTCTCGGTTTTCCGGTGGAAGTTACTATTCTCCAGGATGTACATAATCCTAAAAGAATAATCCCGGATTATCCCCCTATCCCCGAACCCAAAATGATCGAACCCGGCGAATATGCCTATACCTTCGATACTTTTATCGTAGGCTCCTCCAACAAATTTGCTCACGCCGCAGCAATGGCTGTTGCAACCCACGATATCAGAAACTATAACCCGCTTTTCATCCATGGCGATTCCGGCCTTGGAAAAACCCATCTTCTTTTCGCAATAATGAACGAAGTTAAAAGAAGAAAACCGGATTCTGTGGTTGCTTACGTAAAAGGCGAAGAATTTACCAACGAACTTATCTCCGCTATCAGAAGCCAGACAACTCCTGAGTTCCGCGAAAAATACCGCAAGGTAGATTATCTCCTCGTTGACGATATCCAGTTTATCGCAGGAAGAGATTCCACCCAGGAAGAATTTTTCCACACTTTCAACGCTCTTCACGAAGCAGGAAAACAAATCGTCCTCGTTTCCGACAGACCTCCGAAAGAAATCAAAACCCTTGAGGACAGACTCCGCACCCGTTTTGAAATGGGCCTTATGGCAGATATCCAGCCTGCGGATTTTGAAACAAGAATTGCAATAATCCAGAGAAAAGCCGACCTTCTCAAAATGGATATGCCCAACGAAGTTGCCGAATATATCGCAAACAACCTCAAAAGCAACATCCGTCAGCTGGAAGGCGCCGTAAAAAATATAAAAGCAAATTCCCTCATCTATGAAAACAAACCCATAACTATCCTTATGGCCCAGACCGCTATCCGCGATATCCTTAATGATAATCAGCCTATTCCTGTTACAATAAGCAAAATTATAAGCGAAGTCGGAAGAACCTTTAATATTTCCGAACAGGATATCAAGAGCAACAAACGCGCCGCAAATATCAGCCGCGCAAGACAGGTTGCAATGTATGTCATAAAAGATGTTACACAGATGAGCATGGCCGCCATTGGCGAAGAATTCGGCGGAAGAGACCATTCCACCGTTGTTTATGCCATAAGCCAGACCGAAAAAATGATGAAAACCGATTCTCACCTCCGCGAGATAATAGAAGACATCACAAAAAACATAAAAGATTCTTAAACAATTCAACATGTTGAAAAAAGTTTAAAGAATGTTAGTTTAACAGAGTTTTCACAATATAACATTTTTTATTCAACATTACTTTTTTTGAAGAATTTACCTTCAACTTTTTAAAATTCTTTCAAAAAAATATAAACAAAGAAGCTTGTCCAAAAAAAGGCTTAATAAAAGTAAAAAACAAAACTTTCAACATTTTCAACAACCCCTACTATTATTACTGAATAATACTATTCTTTCTTTCTGAAGGAGGAAAATTTATGAAATTTTCTTGCAGCCGCCAGGAACTTTCCGAGGCGCTCAACAACGTAACAAGAGCCGTTGCCTCAAAAACCACCCACCCGGCAATGGAAGGCGTCCTCATCGTTGCGGAAGACGACCGCCTTACTCTCAGCTGCTATAACATGGAGCTTGGAATAACCACTTATATGGCCGCCAGAATTTCCGAAAACGGTTCCATCGTCCTCAACGCAAAACTTTTCTTTGATATGGTCCGCCGCCTTGCTTCCGAAAAAATCGAAATCGAAAGCGACGACAGATTCCTTACCAAAATCCGCGGAGGCGCCGCAGAATATAATATCATCGGAATTGAAGCTGAAGAATTTCCTCAGGTTCCTTCTGTTGACGAAAAAATCAATTTCACCATCAAGCAGGAAACTCTCAAGAGCATGATCGAGCAGACAATTTTTGCCGTTGCGGTAAACGATTTCAAACCTGTTCACACCGGCTCCAAATTTATTATCAAAGATCATGTCCTTTCCGTTGTTTCCGTCGATGGTTTCCGCCTTGCGATCCGTCAGGAACAGGTTTCCTATGGAGATGAACTCGATTTCATTGTTCCCGGAAAATCCCTTTCCGAAGTTGCAAAGCTTCTTGAAGGCGATGAAGATGTTCTTATAGCTCTTTCTCAGAAACATATTATTTTCCGTGTCGGAAGATATGATATAGTTTCCCGCCTTCTCGAAGGAGATTTCATCGATTTCCGTTCTTCTATCCCTGCAAATTCCAACACCGTTGTTGAAGTAAAAGTAAGAGATTTTCTTAACTCCATCGACAGAACCAGCCTTCTCATAAACGACAGACTTAAAAGCCCCATCCGTCTTTCCATCGGAAACGGCGAAATCAAAATTTCCTGTTCCACCGCTCTCGGTAAAATAAGCGACGTTGTCGAATGCGATATCAAAGGCGAAGCAGTTGATATGGGATTCAATAACAGATATCTTCTCGAAGCTCTCCGTGCAACCGGATGCGATAAAGTTAAAATGATTATAAACAGCTCTCTCTCTCCTGTAAAAATAGTTCCCATGGAGGGCGAAAGCTTCCTCTTCCTCGTTCTTCCCGTAAGAATGAAAGCGGATATATAAAAAGGCTCCTCAGAGGAGGAGCTGTCTGCGAAGCAGACTGAGGAGGGAAAATCCCTGATAAAAAAGGAAATACGCTCCGCGTTCTTAAAAAATCCCTTATCCGTCTTTTTTGCAGTAAACTGCAAAAAATCCACCTTCCCCTCTGGGAAGACTGAAAAAATGAGGTAGTTACATGGCAAAGATTCAGCTTAAATTAGTTAGAAGACCCGCTTCCGCAGCTCCCACCGAAGTTGCTATCCGCGATGAATATATAAAACTTGATTCTTTCCTTAAATTTGCCGGCGCAGTTATGACCGGCGGCGAAGCAAAGGAACTTATCCAGGGCGGAAAAGTAAAAGTCAACGGCGAAACCTGCGAAATGCGCGGCAAAAAAATGCGTCCCGGCGACGTTGCGGAAGTTTACGGAAAATCCTATATGGTAACTTCCGAAGAACCTTTCGAAGAAGAATGATATTCCGTAAAATTTCGCTTTCGGATTTTCGTAATATCGAAAGCCTTGAAATTATTCCGGGCGAAAAAGTAAATATAATCTGCGGCGAAAACGCCCAGGGAAAAACAAACCTTATGGAAGCTCTGTGGCTCTTCACAGGAGCAAAAAGTTTCCGCCAGACAAAAGACAGTGAGTTTATACGCTTCGGGGCAGAAAAAGCCGTTCTGAAGGCGGAATTCTTTTCAGAACACCGGGAACAGAATGCGGAAATATCCTTTTCTCCCGGAAAATCCCTTAAAAAGAACGGAATCGATATAAAAACCGCGGCGGAATATGCCGGAACAGTTGGCGGAGTTGTTTTTTCTCCAAGCCATATGAATCTTTTTAGGGATGGACCGAAAGAACGCCGCAGACTTATAGATACTTCTCTCTGCCAGCTCTATCCGAAATATCTTTCCGTTCTTGCGGATTATAAAAAAGTTCTTGATCAGAGAAACACCGTGCTCAAAGATGCAAGATATCATTCGGGACTCATTGATATGATAGATATCTATGATGAACAGCTTGCAAGGCTTGGCGGTTCCATAATCCGAACAAGAGTAAATTACTGCGAAAGCCTTAATAAAAAGGCTGCGGAAATTTATAAAGGCATGTCTAAAGGAAGAGAAGAATTCCTTGCGGAATATGTAACAACCGTTCTTTCGGAAAATGAGCACGCGGATTCTTCAATGAGCACTGCAGATTGGGCACAAAAGTTTTATAATGCCCTGCAAAACACCAGAAATTACGATTTTGAGCACGGCGCAACTTCCGTAGGCCCCCATAGGGACGATTTGGAAGTAACCCTTGATAAAATGCCGGTCCGCTCCTTCGGTTCCCAGGGTCAGCAGCGAAGCTGCATTCTTTCCCTTAAACTCGGAGAAGCAAAAATGCTCGGGGAATCAATGGGCGAACCGCCCCTTATTCTCCTAGATGACGTTATGAGCGAACTGGATTCCATGCGCCGCGATTATCTTTTGAATTCAATCGGCGAAAGCCAGATTTTCCTTACCTGCTGTGATAAAGAACTTTTCTCCGGCCTTGAGGACGGAAAAGTCTTTATTATGGAAAAAGGAAAAATAACGGTTTCTCTTTGAGGGTAAGCCTATAAAAAAGGAGGAATATAAAAAATGTATCTCTTCCTCGGCGGCGATGTTTCCGTTTGGGAAAACGACGTAATAGGCGTTTTCGATATGGATAACACAACAGTCGCAAAATCAACAAGGGAATTTCTTTCAAGAAATCAGAAAGAAGGTTCCGTAATAAACGTAACTTACGACCTTCCCAGAAGTTTCTGTTTAACGACAGAAAACGGAAAGGAAAAAGTTTATATATCCCAGCTTGCGCCTGCAACTCTTAAAAAGCGCGGCGGAACGCTTTAAAATAAACTCCTCGGAGGAGGAGGTGGCATCGCAAAGCGATGACGGAGGAGGGATAAATCCCATCCGTTTTTGTCTGCGCTTCGCGTTGCTTTGTTAATCACTAATCAACCATTGCCGTTCGGCAAAGTTCCCTCTTCCCCTCTGGGAAGATAATTACCAAAATTCACCGCTTTTGCGGAAAAATATTCAGGAGGTAAATCGTGGAAAATACTCCGTTTGCCGTAGAACCCATGCAGGAAGCCTACGACGAAAACCAAATCCAGGTCCTTGAAGGACTTGAAGCAGTCAGAAAAAGACCCGGTATGTACATCGGTTCAACCGGACCGAAGGGTCTTCATCATCTTGTTTATGAAATAGTCGATGACGCCATCGACGAAGCCCTTGCCGGCTATTGTACCGATATCAACGTAGAAATTCTTCCCGGAAACCTTGTCCGTGTAACGGATAACGGCCGAGGAATCCCCGTAGGTATCCATGCAAAACTCGGAATTCCGGCAGTAACCGTTGTTTTCACCGTTCTCCATGCGGGCGGTAAATTCGGCGGTTCCGGCTATAAAGTTTCCGGCGGTCTCCATGGCGTCGGCGCTTCTGTAGTAAACGCCCTTTCCGAATGGCTCGAAGTTGAAGTCAAGGACGGCGAACATATCTATCGCCAGCGTTTCAAACGCGGCGTTGCCGAAGGCGACCTTGAAATAGTTGGCGATACCGACGAAAAAGGCACAGCAGTTCTCTTCAAAGCGGACAGCCAGATTTTCGAAACTCTTGAATATGAATATGATACTCTTCTCGTCCGTCTCCGCGAACAGGCTTTCCTCAACGCAGGTATCAGAATCAATTTCTCTGATAAACGCGACGAAGAAAACGAGAGAAAAGAAGTTCTCCATTATGAAGGCGGCGTAAAAAGCTTTGTAGAATATCTTCATAAGAAAAAAGAACCCATCCATCCGGAAGTTCTCTATTTCTCCGCAAAAAACGGCGACGCAACAGCCGAAGTTGCAATGCAGTATACCGACGGATATAACGAAGTTATTCTCAGCTTTGCAAACAACATCCGAACCATTGACGGCGGTATGCACGAAACCGGTTTTAAAAACGCCCTTCGAAAAGCTTTCAACGATTACGGAAGAGAAAAGAAGCTCCTTAAAGATAACGATAAGGATCTTTCCGGCGAGGACGTAAGAGAAGGTCTTACCGCGGTCATCTCCGTTAAGCTCACCGATGCGGAATTTGAAGGACAGACAAAAACCAAGCTCGGAAACACCGAAATGAGAACAATGGTCGATAAAATGCTTTATGAAAAGCTCAAGACCTATTTTGAAGAAAATCCTTCCGTTGCAAAGGCAATTTTTGAAAAATCTCTCGGTGCCGCAAGAGCAAGAGAAGCCGCAAGAAAAGCAAGAGAAAACGCAAGAAGAAAATCCGTTCTCGAAAGCGCTTCCCTTCCGGGAAAACTTGCGGATTGCTCCGACCGCGATAACGTAAGAACCGAAATTTATATCGTCGAGGGTGACTCCGCAGGCGGCTCCGCAAAAATGGGCCGTGACAGAACCTTCCAGGCAATTCTCCCTCTCTGGCGTAAAATGCTCAACGTTGAAAAAGCCCGAATCGATAAAGTTTATAACAACGATAAATTAACCCCTGTTGTAACAGCTCTCGGCTGCGGAATCGGCGATGAGATTGACCTTTCAAAACTCCGCTACGGAAAAATCATAATCATGGCCGATGCGGACGTTGACGGTTCTCATATCAGAACCCTCTTGCTCACTTTCTTCTTCCGTTATATGCGTCCTCTTATCGAGGAAAGACATATATATATTGCCCAGCCGCCTCTTTATAAAATAACCGTAGGAAAAACCGTTCGCTACGCTTATTCCGATGAAGAACGCGACAGCCTTCTTTCGGAACTTAATCCGGAAGGAAATAAAAAGAGCGACGTCCAGCGCTATAAAGGTCTTGGTGAAATGGACCCGGAACAGCTTTGGGAAACCACCATGGACCCGGAACGCAGAATCATGCTCAGAGTTGAGCTCGAAGATGCTGCTGCAGCGGACGAAGTATTCACCATTCTCATGGGCGATAAAGTTGAACCCAGAAGAGAATTTATCGAAACCAACGCAAAATATGTTCAGAACCTTGACGTTTAAGAAACAGGAGGAAATAAAAAATGGGATTTAACCTTTTTAAAAGAGAAGCCAAACCGAAACCCGAAATTCCGAGAATCGAAGTTTCCGCATACGGCGAACCGAAATATATCTTCACCCATATTCCCACAATCGAAGTTTACCGCGAATATAACGACACAGTTTCCGCTCCGGCAATTGCAAGAGACCAGAAACTCAAAAAGATCTTCGGCCTTATCATGGGCGCGATCACCGTTGTTTTTGCGCTTCTTTCCGTAAGATATTTCGACCTTCCGGAATATCTTGCAAAAGGAAGAACTTTCTTTGAATGGATAAGCTACACCGGCTTTATGTTCTATTTCCTCACAACCCTTATGGCAGGTTATCTTACCTTCCATCTTCTCACCTATTATAAATTCTTCCCGAAACGCCTTGAAAAGGCAACCGCTGAATATTATAAATCCAGCAGCTACCTTACCAACGAAATCATTCTTGCTTGCTATGAAGATGGCGTTCTCGAAAAAGCGGCTCCCCGCGACGAATTCTTTGAATGGGGAATGTTCAACCGCTGCTGGGAATCCGAAAACGTTGTCTATCTTGAATTCACCCTTGCAAACCAGCTTTTCGTAGCAAAAGAAGTTATGCTCGAAGCAGGCACAAACATCGAAGAATTCATCTCCTGGGCAAACGAAAAAATCGAAATCGGCAAAGTTATCCTTGCGGAAAAAGAAGCTGCAAAAGAAGCTGAACGCGAAGCAGCAAAAGCCGAACTTGAAAAAATCGAGGAAGAAATCGAAGCTCTTGAAAAAGAACTTAAAGAAATCGATGACGATTTCCGCGAAGACGAAATTGAAAAAAGACTTATCGAGCTTGAAGAAAAAGCCGAAAAGCTCGAAGATTTCATAGATGACTGATAGCTCCCTTGTCGTTTAACCTTCCCGGAGGGGCAGGTGGCAAAACCGAAGGTTTTGACGGAAGAGGGATAAACTATTACCCGGAGGGTAACAAAAAAACAATCCCTCCTCAACCGTCTTCGACGGTCTCCCTCCTCCCCGGAGGAGTTAATTAAAAAGAACGGAGGAACCCGTTTTGGAAGAAAACGAAAAGAAAATTCCCGAAGAGGCAATCGAACTTGAAGACGATATGCCCAAGGCAAAACTTATAAACGTGGATCTCGAAAAGGAAATGAAAAAATCCTTCCTGGATTATTCCATGTCCGTAATCGTTTCCCGTGCTCTTCCGGATGTACGCGACGGTTTGAAACCTGTACACCGAAGAATCCTTTATACAATGTATGAAAACGGCCTTGAACCGAACAAACCTTACAGAAAATGCGCCGATACCGTCGGCAGCGTTCTCGGTAAATATCATCCTCACGGCGACGCTTCCGTTTATGACGCAATGGTACGTCTTGCCCAGGATTTTTCAATGAGAGCACCCCTTGTTGACGGTCACGGAAACTTCGGTTCAATCGACGGCGACCCTGCTGC
>JAZUAX010000165.1:0-2687 GCA_045638185.1 Oscillospiraceae bacterium
CCTTGTAAGGGTTTCGCCTTTCGATGCTTCCGGCCGTCGCCAGCCTTCCTTTGCTTCTCTTGAAGTTATGCCTGAAATCGAAGACGACAAATCCATCGAAATCAAGGAAGACGATATCAAAATGGAAGTTTACCGTGCATCCGGTGCAGGCGGCCAGAAGGTTAACAAAACTTCCTCTGCGGTTCGTCTTATCCATATCCCCACAGGCATCAGCGTTTGTTCCCAGATCGAGCGTTCCCAGTATCAGAACCGCGAAGTATGTATGAACATGCTCCGTTCCAAACTTGTTGAAACCAAAGAACGTGAACATCTTGAAAAAATCGAAGATATCAAAGGCGTTCAGAAAGAAATTACCTGGGGAAGCCAGATCCGTTCTTACGTATTCATGCCGTACACCATGGTAAAAGACCACAGAACCGGATTTGAAACCGGTAACGTTCAGGCTGTTATGGACGGTGAAATCGATGGTTTCATCAACGCTTACCTCAAACAGATGAATAAAGGCCAGTTCGAAGGCGGAAACGACGACCTTGTATAATTAAAACAAAAAACGGGCGGAAAAACCGCCCGTTTCTTATAGGTGATTTTATGATTAAAGCAATTTATATTGATATTGACGGAACTCTTCTGGATTTTGAAGCCTGCGTTGAAGAATCAATGCGTCTTGGACTTATTGAAAGAGGAATTGAATATAAAGCAGAGATGCTTGATACTTTCCACAGCATCAATAACGGCCTTTGGCGCGACCTTGAACAGGGTAAACTTACTTTTGAAAAACTTCTTGAAATTCGGTGGGCAACTATTTTCGAGGCTCTCGGAATCGATCTCAACGGACCGGAATTTGAAAAATATTTCAGAAAGCGTCTGCATGAAAGCGCAATTCCGATGGCAGGTTCTTACGAAATGCTTGAATATCTTTCCGGAAAATATCGTCTTTTTGCCGCAAGCAACGGCCCGCATGAACAGCAGGTGGAAAGACTTCGCAAAGCGGATATGCTTAAATATTTTGAAGAGGTTTTCACTTCAGGAAAAATCGGAGCTGAAAAACCTTCCGCCGATTTCTTTGAATATTGTTTTGAAAACGGGGCTGATATAATACCGGAAGAGGGTGTTATGCTCGGAGATTCGCTTACTTCCGATATGAAAGGCGGAATTTGGTTTGGAATGAAGACGATCTGGCTCAATAATAAGAACGAAAAAACCGAATTGCCCGTCGATTACGAGATAAAATCCCTTAATGAAGTAAAAAATATTTTATAAAACAAAAAGCCCTGCGAATTTTCGCAGGGCTTTTTGTTTTTGCGGATTATTAGAAAAGAGTTGGGATTAATTATCTTACCATGATAAGGCCGCCGTTTACGCAGATAACCTGGCCGTTGATGAAACGGGAGCCGTCGGAAGCAAGGAATACCATTACGGGAACAAGGTCGCGGTCAACGTTGCCCATGCTGCCATCGATGGGGAAACGCTCTCTGAGGCTTGCTTTGTGTGCTTCAACAACTGCAGGATCAGCGGTATTGAGCCAATATTCATACATAGGAGTTTTGATTGCGGGGTTTACGCAGTTGCAGCGAACGTTGCATTCTTTTGCCCAGTCCATAGCGATGGAACGGGTCCAGCCGAGAACTGCTGCTTTGGAAGCTGCGTAAACTGCTCCGTTGGGCATGCCGGAAAGACCGGTGTCGGAAGCATAGTTGATGATTGCGCCTTCAACACCGTTTGCTTTGAAGTAATTGAAAGCTTCCTGGTTGGTCCAGATGGTTCCGTTAAGGTTTACGCCCATGACGAAATCAATGTCTTCCGGTTCAAAAGTTTCTGCGGGTTTGTTGCGTTCGACGCCGGCGATGTTTGCAAGAACGTCAAGTCCGCCAAGGATTTCGATTGCTTTTGCAAAGAATTCTTTTACGTTTTCTTTTTTGGAAATGTCGCAATGAATATAAGTTGCTTTGCCGGAAACGCCTTCCTGTACGTTTGCTGCTGCTTCAGTTGCTTTGCCGCCTTCGTCGTTAACGTCGCAGAAAACTACGTCTGCGCCTGCGCGAACATATCCTTTTACACATCCGGATGCGATTCCGCTGCCGCCGCCGGTAAGAATGATTTTTTTGCCTTCAAGTTCCATTTACTTTTTCCTCCGTTTGCGCTATAATTTCGGTGACACATATGTGTCATGGTTAAAGTATACATTCAAAAACAAGAGTTGTAAATAAATTAACAAAAAACTGAAACAAATAGGGGCGAAATGTATCATGAAAAGCGAAATAACCCTCAATGAAAGCGTAAAAGAGGCAATCGAAATTGCTCTTATGAGGTTATTACAGAAAAAAGACATAAATAAAATAACAGTTACGGAGCTGACAGAGATCGCCGGAGTTGGCAGAAGCAGCTTTTACCGCAATTTTGAAAGTGTTGAAGATGTTGCGGTAGGGTATGTAAACCGAATATACCGCAAATACTTTAAAGAAAAACCGGTAAATCCGAACTCATATAAAAAATCTGCTTTTCTTCCTTTTCTTAAAGAAAGGTATATATTCATTGAACAACACAAGGACGTATTCGTAGCGCTTTATAAAAACGGAATTCTTTATAGCGCGCTTATGAAAATGGATTCGGAAATAAAAAAGCAGTTTCTTATTGCGGATATCAACGAAAACAGATATTTCAGTGCGATGATAATGAGTTTTTCCGCC
>JAZUAX010000166.1:0-15800 GCA_045638185.1 Oscillospiraceae bacterium
CCGGATTCAATTCCAAAGTTTCCGGTATAGAAAACAAGGAAGTCACCGGGATCAACAGTGGTCTGGCTGTCCAGTTCAATATTTGCGTAAGCATCTGCAGAATAGTCAAGATATTTATTTTCAACGGTTACGGAGTTTTCATCCTTATCGGTATCTGCATCAACGGGCATGGGAAGCATATCCGGTTCAAAAATAATATCTTCTGCTTCTGCTTTCTGATAAGAATATTTATCTCCGTTCCTGCCGGTAATTTCTATGTATGCAACTTCTCCGCATTCTTCATAGGGAGTATCAAGAGTACGAAGGTCTGGGCGAATACCTTTATAAACGGTTACGATTTCGCCGGTTTCAAGTTCGCCTTTACGATACTTGAAAGTACCTTTATCAAGTTTTGCAAGGTCGGTTTCACCTTCGGTACTCATGGTATAAAGCGGAATATTAAGATTTTCAACGCCCTCACCATTTATAGTGATTTCGCTGAGATCGGAAGCAGGAATATAAGTGATATCATCATTATATTTAAGGTTAGATACTTCTTCTTTATACGTGGTAAAGTTATATTCACGAACGCTTTCCGGTTCATCCTTAAAGTTAAGTCTTCCATCTTTAAGGGTAATGCGGAAGGAAGCGCCTTCTTCAAATCCGGGTTTAGAAAGATGAGTACCGGAAATAAAGAAAGTTCCGTTTCCTCCGGTAACTCTGATAAAATCTTTCTGGTCCGGGTTGGAAAGGTTTTTAGCCTCGATTCCCGCAAGAACGGTTTCAGTATCGATATCTTTATCTTCAGTTACAACTGTGATTCTGAAATTGCTTTCAACATCGATTGCGCTTGCAAACTGCTTGCTTTCTATTGCCTCAAGAGGAGACATTTCAATATAAGAAGCATAGAGAGCAAGGTTCTCTTCAACAGTATCGGTGCTTGCAACAGGAAGAGTTCCCTCTTTGTCATAATACCAGCCTTCAAAAATGCTGTTTGCCTTATAAGGAGTGGGGAAACTGTCAATTTCCGTTCCCGGGGCAACTTTTTTGTCTGCAAATTCGGTACCGCCATAAGTTTCAAAGCTTACGTTATAGGTTTTTTCAGGTTTTCCTGAACCTGATCCAGAACCGGAACCGGAACCAGTTCCGCCTGGAACAATAACTTCAACATCTTCGTCATCTTTATTGTCCGGCTTATTGTTTCCGGTGATGGAATCGACGATTTTGTCCCAAAAACTTTTGTCGTCGTCTTTTTCCTCATCGGGTTCTTCCACCGGTTCATCCTCCGAGCCTTGCGGCTCTTCGGGTCCTTCTGGTTTTTCGTTTTCACCCGAAGGATTACTCGGATTTTCCTCAGGTTCATCTGTGGGTTGCTCTACGCTTGGGTTTTCAACCGGAATATCTTCCTGGTTTGCAATAAGCGGAACAGCAACTACTGCAAGAGCGATAATTGCAATTACAGAAAAAATTGCAATTATTTTTTTGCAGAAAATTTAGAAATAAAATTTTTCCACATATCTTTTTCCTCCTATAAAATTATCTTCCGTGCGACTGTTCGAAATCCCGCACAGACAGACTTATTATTTTATATTATAAAACCAATTCTATATAAAAAAGTTGAAAGGAGCGAAATGCTGTTTTATCGGTGCGAAATGCAAAAACAGTCAATTGAATATAATCTCTCGCGGTGTTATAATTTATTATGAAAAGATATATCGATTTTGACGGAGGGTGATAGAATGCTGAAAATTGCTATTTGCGATGATGATTTTGCTTTTAGCGAACAAACAGCAGAAATGATTAGCCGCTGGGGACAGGAATCCGAAAACGTCATCTGTAAAATCTTCACCAACGGCGATGAACTTATAGGCGTACATGAAGTTTCACCTTTTGATATCATTTTTCTCGACATTATAATGCCGATGATTAACGGCATTGAAACCGCAAGGGAAATCCGTGCGGAAGATAAAAACACAAAAATCGTATTTCTTACTTCATCTTCGGAATTTGCGGTGGAATCCTATACTGTCAAAGCCAACGATTATCTTTTAAAACCTGTTTTGGAAGAAGCCTTGTTCAGATGCTTGGATGAGTTTGAAAAAGAGATAAACAAAAATTCCCGTACCATGACGGTTAAAAGTATTTATACGGTGCAAAAACTTGTTATAGATGACATTGTATACATCGAAGCACAGAACAAGCATGTCGTTTTCACAATGTTTGACGGAACAAAAATCGAAACGACTGAACCGTTGCATATCTGGAAAGAAAAACTTACCCTTGAAAATGGATTTTTTAAATGTCACCGTAGCTATATTGTGAATATAAACCATATCGATACATATACGTCGAAGGAAATAAAAATGCATTCTGGCGATGTTATTCCAATAGCACGAAGCTGCCAGAAAGCTTTTGAATCGGCATATTTTGCCGTTCTTTTCGGAGAGGCCGGTGAGGACGAATGATGGATAATATTCTTGTTGTTATTCATGCGGCATTCCTTTTGCTTTTCGGGATTTTCCTTTCAGCAGCCTTTGCAGGAATAAAAATAAACCGAAAAACAGGAATGGTTCTTTTTGCTTTCTGCGTCGCAAGCGGAGCTGTTCAAGCTGTCTTATTCGTACTTTTTTCTGAAGAATTTGTATGGAAAATGTATCCGTTTGTTTCCCATTTTCCGTTTTTTTCCCTTCTTGTAATTGGATACAAGAGAAGAATTTCAACGGCAATCGTTTCAATCTGCACGGTATATATGTGCTGCCAGCCTGCGAAATGTATCGGCCTTATGGCGAAAGATATTTTTGGAAATTCAGCAGTGGAATATACTGTAAGGATAATAGCCATTACACTTGTTTTCGGGTTTGTGTTTTTTAAACTTTCCGATTATGTTGCGGAAATTTTTACAAAAGACGAAAAAACTGTCTATATTTTCGGAATTACTCCGATTTTTTATTACATTTTTGATTATATTTCTGCAGTTTACACCGATTACCGCTTTTTCAAAATTCAGGGAGGGGTGGAATTTCTCGCTCTCTTCCTTTGTGTGGCTTTTCTTGTTTTTTGCTTTGTTTACCATAAAGAATATGAGGAAAAAGCGGATGTAAAAAGAAAGGAACAGATAATACGTATCACCGTTGAGGAACAGAAAAAGGAACTTGAAACGGTAAAACGCGGGGAACAAATTGTGCGTATTCTGCGTCACGATATGAGGCTTTTGCTTTTCAATCTTTCAACCTGTATTGAAAATGACGATAAGATAACCGCACAAAAGATGATTTCATCTTTTGTTGAAAACATCGATTCAACAGCCGTAAAAACGTATTGCGTAAATACAACAATAAACTATATCCTTTCCGGCTTTGCAGAAAAATGTAGGGAACATAATATTGAATTTGTTTGTCAGGTTGACGCAATCGAACTGACCTGCGATGAAACGATGCTTTCAACGATTATTTCGAATGCGCTTGATAATTCAATAAATGCTCAGAAGCTTCTTCCGGAAAAAGAACGAAAAATAAGCCTCATGCTGAAAAATCATGGAGATAAACTGCTTCTTTCGGTAAAAAATCCTTTCATTAAAAAACCTGTTTTTATAAACGGAGTTCCGGTTTCAAGTGAAAAGGGCCATGGCTTTGGAACCCAGAGCATGATTTATCTTGCGGAACGCATGGGCGGAAGCTGGCAGTTCACAACAGAAGGAAATACTTTCATATTCAGAGCCGTTATCTGAAAAAAGCATTAAAAAAATAAAGGTGTTTTTGTTAACATTTCTGACATAGGTTTTTTGCATAAAAAGCATAGTATAATAATCGTGTTGCATGGCTATAAAAGTGGTTAATTTGGTAATGAGAAAAACGAATTTTATATGATAAAATAGCAATGTAAAGTACCCAATACTCAAACGAGTAAAGGGTACTTTTATTTTTAAGAACAAATTTTTGCGTTTAAGAGTATAAAATTTAAAATATATATGTTTACATTCATTGGCGTAAAAGTGGTGTAAATAAGGGGAATTTTGATTTTTAAATGCCGAAAAATCGCATCAATAAGCCACTTGAAAAAAACCTCATATATGTAGTATAATATATATTAGATTATTATATATTTTTGAAAGGAGGCGAATTTTAGCCTTATGGAACAAGTTGATATCCAGTGGTTCCCCGGACATATGGCCAAAACCCGCCGTTTAATGAAAGAAAACCTTCCTCTTGTTGACGTTGTTGTTGAAATAACCGATTCAAGAGTACCTTTTTCCAGCCGCAATCCGGAAATGAAAAGCCTTGTCGGAAGCAAGCCGAGAGTCGTTATCCTTAACAAATGCGATACTGCAGATGAGACTATTACTCAGGAATGGATTGAGCATTATAAATCCAAAGGGATAAATGCTATTGCAACCGATTGCCGCAGCGGAAGAGGACTTAATAAACTTGCTCCCGTTGTTCGTGAAGTTCTTAAAAATGAACTTGAAAAACGCGCAAGAAAAGGAATGGAAGGCAAGCCCATACGTATGATGATAGTAGGTATTCCTAACGTAGGAAAATCCTCCTTCATCAACAGAATTGCAGGCGGAAAACGTGCAAAAGTTGAAGATCGTCCCGGTGTTACCAGAGGTAAACAATGGGTCACTCTTGATAAAGGTATCGATATGCTTGATATGCCGGGTGTTCTTTGGCCTAAATTTGAGGACAAAACTGTAGGTGAACATCTTGCGTTCACAGGCGCGGTAAAAGACGATATTCTCGATATCGAAACTCTTGCCGCTAGACTTGCTGATGTTCTTAACCACGAAGCACATAAACAGCTTTGCGAAAGATATAAACTTACCGACGAGGAAACTTTTGAAATCGAACCGTTTGCGCTTCTTGAACTTATCGGTGCGAAACGCGGAATGAAAATTTCCGGAGGAGAAATCGATACCGAAAGGGCAGCAGCAATGCTTCTTGATGAATTCCGCGGAGGAAAAATCGGACGCATAACTTTGGAGAGACCCAATGAGCTTATATGAATTTGAGCACGCAAAACGTGCCGAGCTTGGAATAAAATATATTTGCGGGGTCGATGAAGCCGGCAGAGGCCCGCTTGCGGGTCCTGTTTTTGCAGCAGCGGTTATTCTTCCGGAAGATTTTGAGATCGAAGGACTTAACGACAGCAAAAAACTTTCCGAAAAAAAGCCTGATTTGCTTTTCGACGAAATCATTGAGCACGCTCTGGCATATTCTATTCAGGCGGTCGACCATAAAGTCATTGATGAGATCAATATTCTTGAGGCAACCATGCTCGCAATGAGAACTGCAGTTGAAAATCTGAGTATAAAACCGGAACACGTGTTTATTGACGGAAACCGCGTTCCTAAAAAGATGGAAGTTCCGACTGAATTTGTTATAAAAGGTGATGCAACTTCAGCAAGCATTGCTGCGGCTTCAATTCTTGCAAAGGTGAGCAGGGACAGATTTATGCTCGAAATGGATAAAAAATATCCGGAATATTGCTTTGCAAAACATAAAGGCTACGGAACGAAGCTCCATTATGAGAAAATAAGAGAATTCGGACCGAGCGAAATACATCGTTTGACTTTCCTTAAAAAGATGCACTGAAGGTGATTTTTTGATTACCGAAAAACGCCGCCGTGGAGATATGGGCGAAAATTTTGCAGTGGAATATCTTATCGGAAAAGGCTATGAAATTATTGAAAGAAATTTCAACACTCGTCTCGGCGAAATTGATATTGTTGCCCAAGATGGAAAATATATAGTTTTTATAGAAGTTAAATCCCGAGCCGAGGATTGTTTATATGCTCCGAGAGAGGCTGTGACCCGTTCAAAACAGCAAAAAATCTGTAAAGCTGCAATGCTTTACAAACTTCAAAAAGGGCTTAACGGTCAGCCTCGATTCGATGTGTTTGAAGTTGTTTACGGGAAATATGATCTCGAGGTGAAAAAGTTCACCCATATAAAAAATGCTTTCGGAACGGAGGCTGTTCATGGATTTTTTTGACCTTCATTGCGATACAATAACCACCGCGATGCATCAGAGTGTTAACTTTGATTGCGATTTTCTTGATATTTCTTTTCCGAAAAATGAAAAAATAAAACGACATTGTCAAATTTTTGCTATTTTTTGTCCGGATGTTATTTCTGGTGAGGATGCTTTCAATTATTACACAATGTCTGAACATTTTTTTGAATCTCAGCTTGAAAGATTTTCACAATATTTTGAACAGGCAAGAAATATCAGAGATGTTGACCGTATAATCGAAACCGGAAAAACAGCGGCAATTCTTAGTGTTGAGGGCGGAAGGGTGCTCGGAGGAAAAATTGAACGTCTCAAAAGTCTTTATAATGATGGCGTTCGTATGATGACTCTTACATGGAACGGTGAAAATGAGATTGGAAAAGGTTCAACGGACCAGAGTTTCGGACTTAAACCGTTCGGAGTGGATGTTATAAAAGAAATGGAACGTCTCGGAATTATTATCGACGTTTCACATCTTTCCGACTCGGGGCTTGATGACGTGCTCAAAAATGTTGACTGCCCAGTTGCGGCAAGCCACAGCAATCTTCGCGAAGTATGCGGACACCGCAGAAACCTTGCAGATGAATATTTTAAGGAAATCGTTCGCCGAAAAGGTATTGTCGGAATAAATTTTTATAAAGCGTTTTTAAATGAAAATGAGGAAGAAGCAAGTCTTTACGATGTTATAAAACATATCGAAAGAATGTTGATGCTCGGCGGCGAAAACACCGTTTGTATGGGAAGCGATTACGACGGATGTGATGTTGTGAACGGAATCAAAAAAATGAAAGATATTTCAAATCTTTTTGATTTGGCTGAAAAAGAGTTTGGAAACGAGCTTACGGAAAAAATATTCTGGAAAAATGCTTATGACTTTTTTGCAGAAAGAATTTGAGGTGAAAAAGTGAAATTTCAAAGTACAAGGAATAAAAATCTTCGCCTTGAGTCGGCGGAAACCATAGTAAAAGGACTTTCTGAAGACGGAGGTCTTTTTGTGCCGGTGGAAATTCCGATGCTCCGAGAAAATGAAATAACCGAACTTTCAGAGCTTGGTTATTGCGAAAGAGCAAAGCGCATTTTTGCAAAGTTTATGGACGATTTTTCGGAAGAAGAACTTTTGGAATGTGCAGAAGGAGCATACATAGGTAAATTTGAAAACGATGAACCAACTCCGATCGTAAAGCTCGGTGAAAATGTTTACATGCTTGAACTCTGGCACGGACCAACCTGTGCATTTAAAGATATGGCTCTTCAGATTCTTCCGCGTTTTCTTGTTAAAGCTTCGGAAAAATCCGGAAACGGAAAGAAAATTGTAATTCTTACAGCAACTTCAGGAGATACGGGAAAAGCGGCTCTTGAAGGTTTTTGTGATGTTGAAGGAACTGAAATAATCGTATTTTATCCGGATAACGGAGTTTCCAAAATACAACAGCTGCAGATGCAGACTCAAAAAGGCGATAACGTTGCTGTTTGCGGAGTAAAAGGCAATTTTGATGATACTCAGACTGCAGTAAAGACGATTTTTACCGATGAAAAAATACGTATGGAACTTGCAGAAAAGGGAAAATGTTTTTCCAGCGCAAATTCCATAAATGTTGGTCGCCTGCTTCCGCAGATTGTTTATTATATTTCCGCTTATGCGGATCTTGTTGCAAAAGGCGAAATTTATGACGGAGAAACGGTTAACGTAACTGTTCCCACCGGTAACTTTGGCAATATTCTTGCGGCATACTATGCAAAACAGATGGGCGTTCCGTTTGGAAAACTTATCTGTGCTTCCAATGCAAACAACGTGCTCACGGATTTTTTGAGCACAGGTGAATATAATGTTAATCGCGAATTCTATATGACAGAATCTCCTTCTATGGATATTCTTGTCTCCAGCAACCTCGAAAGACTTGTTTTTGAGCTTTGCGAAAAAGAGGATGAATATATCAGAGAGATTATGAAATCTCTCCGCGAGCACGGAAAATACTGTGTCCCAGATGAGATCCTTGCAAAGATAAAAGAAAATTTTGCTGCCGGATACACCGATGATAATGGCGCAGAAAACCGCATCAAAATGCTGTTTGAGGAATTTTCCTATCTTTGCGATACGCATACCGCTGTTGCAGTTGAAGTATATGAGAAATATAAGGAAACAACAGGCGATAAAACCAAAACTATAATTGCTTCGACGGCAAGTCCTTATAAATTCCCTAGAGCCGTGCTCAAAGCGATTTCCGGCGAAAATGAACCGGATGATTTTGAAGCGGCAAAGAAAATCGAGGCCCTTTCCGGGCTTGGAATGCCGAAACAGCTTTCGGAACTTTCCGGAAAAGAACCGAGATTTATAAAAGTCTGCGAGAGGGAAGATGTGGCAGGATTTGTTTTGAGCACCGTTGGAGGTGATTGCTGATGTCGGTCTGGGTAATGGCAGACCTTCATTTGTCTTTTGGAACCGATAAACCGATGGACAACTTTTTCGGCTGGAAAGATTACGTCACCAAAATTGAGGCAAGCTGGAAAGAACAGATAAAACCCGAGGATACGGTTGTTATTCCGGGAGATTTTTCCTGGGGACTCGGTTTTGATGAAGCACTTCCGGATTTTAAGTTTATAGATGCTCTTCCGGGAAGAAAAATCGTTATGAAAGGTAACCATGATTATTGGTGGACAACTAGAACAAAAGCGGAAAAGTTTTTTAAGGAAAACGGCATAACGACATTTGAAATTCTCCATAATAATTCGGTACTTGTGGAAGATCTGGCTCTTTGCGGAACACGCGGCTGGGTTTTTATGCCGAACGAAGAGCATGATCATAAAATTTCCGAAAGAGAAGCTCAAAGGCTGAGACTTTCCCTGGAGGATTCAAAACGCTTTCCGGATGCCGAAAAAATAGTTTTTCTTCATTATCCTCCGGTTTATGCGAACGAAATGGTGCCGAATATAATTTCTGTTTTGAAAGAATACGGAATAAAACGTGTTTATTACGGACATCTTCACGGAGCTTCCAGAAGTCTTGCAAATGAAGGAGAATATATGGGAATTGATTTCAAACTGATTTCCGCAGACCATCTGGGTTTTAAATTTTGGAAAATTAAATAAAAATAATATAAGATTTTTATATAAAATAATTGATTTTATAATAAGTATATGATATACTTTAACAGTTAATGAAAATGTATCTATCAGGAGGAAACAACATAATGGAACTTAGACAGATTGAAAAAACCGGCACTAATGAGGTTAAGCTTACTATTGCTGTAACCGCAGAAGAGTTCGGACGTGCTGTTGACGCAGCAATCAGAGAAAAAGGTAAAAACCTTGCGGTAAAAGGTTTCCGTAAAGGCAAAGCACCCAAAGCTCTTATCGAAAAAACTTACGGAAGAGAATTCTTCTATCAGGACGCAGTTAACGAAACTTACGGCGTAGCATATGATATGGCTGTTGCTGAAGCAAAAATCGTTCCTGTTGATCGTGCAGAAATCGCACTTGTCGATTGCTCCGAAGAAGGCTACACCCTTACTGCAACCGTAACTGTTAAACCTGAAGTTTCCGTAAAAAAATATAAAGGCATTAAAGCTGAAAAAATCGTAACCGAAGTTGCTGATTCCCAGGTTGAAGGCGAACTTTCCGTTATGCTTGAAAGAAACGCAAGAATCATCGAAGTCGAAGACAGACCCGCACAGAACGGTGACCAGGCTGAAATCGATTACGAAGGCTTCAAAGACGGCGTTCCTTTCGAAGGCGGCAAAGGCGAACATTTCCCGCTTGAACTCGGTTCCGGTCAGTTTATCCCCGGTTTCGAAGAACAGGTTTGCGGCCACAACGCAGGCGATGAATTTGACGTAAACGTTTCTTTCCCGGAAGATTATCCCGCAGAAGAACTCAAAGGTGCTCCTGTAGTATTCAAATGCAAACTCCACAGCATCAAAGCTAAAGAAATGCCCGTTGCTGATGACGAATTTGCAAAAGATGTAAGCGAATTTGACACCATCGATGAACTCAAAGCTGACATCAAAGCAAAACTTCAGGAAAAAGCAGACGCACAGTCCGAAGCAGAACTTGAAGAAAAACTTGTTGATGCAATCCTTGCTAACATGGAAGCAGAAATTCCTGAATGCATGTATGAAGCAAGAATGGAAGACATCGCTGCTGACTTCGAAAACAGACTTGCAAGAACCGCAGGCCTTACTCTTGATGAATACCTCAAATATACCGGTGCAGATAAAGAAACTTTCTTTGAAGGATTCAAACCTCAGGCAGAACGCCAGGTAAAAATCCGTCTTGCTCTTGAAGAAATTGCAAAACTCGAAAAAATCGAGATGACCGAAGAAGAAATGAACGAAGAGTTCAAAACTCTTGCAGAGCGTTATGAGATGAAAGAAGATCAGGTAAGAAAAATCGTTCCTGCAGAAGAACTTGCTCTTGACCTTTGCGTAGAAAAAGCTATCAAGCTTGTTCGCGATGCTGCAAAAGTAACCGAAATTTCCGCAGCAGAAGCAGCAGCAAAAGAAGAAGCTCCCAAGAAAAAACGCACCACCAAGAAAAAAACTGAAGAAGAAGCTCCTGCTGCAGAAGGCGAAGAAGCTCCCAAGAAAAAACGCACCACCAAGAAAAAAGCTGAAGAAGCAGAAGCTCCTGCAGCTGAAGGTGAAGAAGCTCCTAAAAAAAGAGCAACCCGCAAAAAGAAAACTGAAGAAATCGATCTTTCCGTTGACTGATTAAGCGGTACAGTTTCCAGAGAAACTGCAATATAATTATATTTGTATTGGAGGATCTCCGGAATTATTTCCGGAGGTCCTTTATATCAATAATGAGATTTTTTGACAAATTTCGTTAAAATCCGAAAGGAGTGATACCAAAATGAGTTTGGTACCGATGGTCGTTGAACAGACAAACAGAGGCGAACGTTCTTACGATATTTTTTCCCGCCTTCTTAACGACAGAATTATAATGCTTTGCGATGAAGTTAATGACACCACCGCAAGCCTTGTTGTTGCACAGCTCCTTTATCTCGAAGGACAGGATCCTGATAAGGATATCAGCCTTTATATCAACAGCCCCGGCGGTTCCATTACCGCAGGTATGGCAATTTATGACACCATGAACTACATTAAATGCGATGTTTCCACCATTTGTGTAGGAATGGCAGCTTCCATGGGCGCATTTCTTCTCAGCTCCGGCGCAAAAGGCAAACGTTTTGCGCTTCCCAACAGCGAAATCATGATTCATCAGCCTCTCGGCGGAATGCAGGGTCAGGCTTCTGATATCAAAATCCATGCAGACCGCATTATTGCAATAAAGGAAAGACTTAACAAAATTCTTTCCGAACAAACCGGCCAGCCTCTCGACGTTATTACCAAAGATACCGACAGAGATAATTTCATGACTGCTCAGCAGGGAATGGAATATGGCCTTGTTGACAATGTACTTGACCACAGAGAATAATTAAGCATAAATTCGGAGGCTTTTAACTATGGCCAATAAAGATGATCACAAAATGCGCTGTTCGTTCTGCGGAAAACCGCAGGACATGGTTTATAAACTTATAACCGGACCAGGCGTTTGTATTTGTGACGAATGCGTCGAACTTTGCAATTCTATTCTTTACGATGAAGAGGATTTTGATCCAATTGAAAAGACCAGACGCAAAAAACAGGAAAAAAACAAACCTGTTATTGATCCAAAAACTCTTCTTAAACCGGCAGAACTCAAAGCAGTTCTTGATAAATATGTAATCGGACAGGACGAGGCAAAAACAACCCTTTGTGTTGCGGTTTATAATCATTATAAACGTATCTTGAGCAAACTTGATACTGAAGATGTTGAGCTTCAGAAAAGTAACGTACTTCTCCTTGGACCCACCGGTACCGGTAAAACTCTTCTGGCACAGACCCTTGCAAGAGTTCTTGGTGTTCCTTTTGCAATTGCAGATGCAACCACAATTACCGAAGCAGGTTATGTAGGTGAGGATGCGGAAAACGTTCTTCTTCGTCTTATCCAAGCGGCAGATTTTGACGTTGAAGCTGCACAGCGCGGAATAATCTATGTTGATGAAATAGATAAGATCACCAGAAAATCGGAGAATCCTTCCATCACCAGAGATGTAGGCGGCGAAGGTGTTCAGCAGGCTCTTCTTAAAATGCTCGAAGGAACTGTTTCCAACGTTCCTCCCCAGGGAGGAAGAAAACATCCTCAGCAGGAATTTATCCAGATAGATACAACAAATATTCTGTTCATCTGCGGCGGTTCTTTCGATGGAATTGAACCCATTATTGAAAAGAGAATCGCAAGTTCTGCAATGGGATTCGGAGCAAACGTAATCAGCCAGAAATCCAAGGAAGCAAAAGATCTTCTCAAAAAGGTAACTCCCCATGACCTTGTAAAATTCGGAATTATTCCGGAAATGGTTGGTCGTCTTCCTGTTATCACCGCTCTCGAGAGCCTTGATAAACCCGCTCTTGTAAAAATTCTTACCGAACCGAAAAACAGCCTTGTGAAACAGTATCAGAAACTCTTCAGCCTCGATGGAGTAAGCCTTCAGTTTACCGATGGTGCTCTTGATGCTATTGCACAGAAAGCGATTGACAGAAAAACCGGCGCAAGAGGCCTTCGTTCCATTATGGAAGAAACTCTTGGCAAGCTTATGTTTGAACTTCCTTCCGACGAAACAGCAGAGGCTGTTGTTATAGGAGAAGCTTGCATTACCGAAAGTGCTGAACCGGTTATCGAACGCAATCCGCTTAAAAAGAATGTACCGCTCGAAATTGCGGCAAAAGCATAAAAATTTATAAAAGCGGCAGCCGTTAAAAAAGACTGCCGCTTCCGATATTTTTATACCGGAGGTGAAAAATATGTCTGAAAAGAAACAGCCGGCAGAAATCATTACAATGCCAATGATAGCTATGAGAGGAATCGTGCTTTTTCCTAACATGATCCTTCATTTTGATGTCGGCCGTAAAAAATCCATAGCCGCCCTTGAAGAAGCTATGAAAGGTAACAGAGAAGTTTTCCTTGCTTCCCAGATAAACGTTGAAGAAGACGAGATAAAGCTCGATAATGTTAATAAAGTCGGTGTTGTTGCGGAAATTCGTCAGGTTATCAAAAATAACGGCGGAACAACAAGAATCCTTGTTGAAGGTAAATACCGCGCAAAACTTGTTGATATCATTTCCGAAGAACCCTTTCTTGTTGCGGATATACAAGATTTTCCGCTTAAAAAACTTCGTCCGGAACGTTCTATTCTTTGCGATGCGCTTATGCGTACTGTAAAAGATTTGTTTAACGAATATACATATCTTGTTCCTAAAATGCCTAAAGAACTCGCAGTCAAAGCTTTCAGCATGGATGATCCTGCTCAGTTCGGAGAATTCCTTGCAGGAAATCTTAATATTGATATTGAGGACAAGCAGAGGATTCTTGAGGAATCCAACTATGTAAAACGTCTTGAAATGCTTGCGGGTGTTCTTGAAAACGAAAACAACATTCTCGGCGTTGAAAAAGACATTTACGAAAAGGTTAAGGAACAGATCGACCAGAATCAGCGTGAATATTATCTTCGCGAACAGCTTAAAGCAATCAACGAAGAACTCGGCGAAGGCGAAAATCTTCAGGACGAGATCGACGTTTATAAAAAGAAAATCGAAGCTCTCGGCGTTGAAGGCGAAGTTAAGGATAAACTTAACGAAGAAGTTGTAAGACTTACTAAAATGCCTTATAACAGCCAGGAAGCAAGCGTTATCCGCGGTTATCTCGATACCTGTCTTGCGCTTCCCTGGAATATTAAAACTGAGGAAAAAATCGATATCGTCAAAGCAAAGAAACAGCTTGATAAAAACCATTATGGCCTTGAAAAAGTTAAGGAGCGTATCCTTGAACTTCTTGCTGTAAGAAAGCTTCAGCCGGATATAAAAGGACAGATCATCTGTCTTGTTGGCCCTCCCGGTGTCGGCAAAACTTCTATTGCAAAAGATATTGCTGCGGCAATGGGAAGAAAATATACAAGAATTTCTCTTGGCGGAATGAAAGATGAATCAGACATTCGCGGCCACAGAAAAACTTATATCGGCGCAATGCCCGGCAGAATTATGAATGCAGTTAAACTTGCGGGAAGCAAAAACTCTCTTATTCTTCTCGATGAAATCGATAAGATGGGAAATGATTTCCGCGGAGATCCTGCTTCCGCAATGCTCGAAGTTCTTGACCCTGAACAGAACGTTGCTTTCCGTGATCATTATATTGAACTTCCTTTTGACCTTTCGGATATTCTTTTTATTACCACCGCAAATGATCCCAGTACAATTCCCGGTCCGCTTTATGACAGAATGGAAGTAATCGAACTCGGTTCTTATACCAGAGAAGAAAAATTCCAGATTGCCAAAAAGCACCTTGTAAAAAAGGAAATGAAACGCCACGGACTTGATTCAAAAATGCTTAAAATTGCAGATGATGCAATCTATGCAATAATTGATTCTTATACAAGAGAAGCCGGCGTTAGAAACCTTGAAAGAACCGTTGGAAGTCTCTGCAGAAAAGCTGCGAAAAAAATCGTTGGTGACGAAGCTGAGAAAGTTGCAATAAACGGAAACAATATCACCGATTTCCTTGGAGTTAAAAAATTCCGTCCGGAAACTATCGAAAGCAGCGACGCAGTAGGACTTGTAAACGGTCTTGCATGGACTTCTGTCGGAGGCGATATGCTTCAGGTAGAAGTTGCGATTCTTGAAGGAAGCGGCAAAATCGAGCTTACAGGCAATCTTGGCGACGTTATGAAAGAATCTGCAAGAACCGCTATCAGCTATGTTCGTTCCTGCACCGAAAAATACGGAATTGAACATGATTTTTATAAAACAAAGGATATTCATATCCATGTT
The DNA here is from genome assembly GCA_045638185.1 of Oscillospiraceae bacterium. GTDB lineage: Bacteria > Bacillota > Clostridia > Oscillospirales > Ruminococcaceae > UMGS1668. The sequence continues at coordinate 14,847 of JAZUAX010000166.1, forward strand.
CCGGAAGGCGCGGTTCCCAAAGACGGCCCATCCGCAGGTGTAACTCTTACTACAGCAATCGTTTCTGCTCTTTCCGGAATTCCGGTAAGAAGAGATGTTGCTATGACCGGCGAAGTAACACTTCGAGGAAGAGTTCTCGCGATCGGCGGACTTCGTGAAAAAACAATGGCAGCTTACAGAGCTGGTGTTAAAACCGTTCTTATTCCGGAAGACAATATTCCGGATCTTGAGGAAGTTGATCCGGTTGTAAAAAAAGCGATTACCTTTATTCCTGCAAAAGAAGTGGAAACTGTTCTTGAAACAGCGCTTGTAAGATCTGCAATTTCTCCTGTAAAGGAAAATAACTTTATAGAGGAAATTTCCATGCTTGGTCTGGAACATGATTCCAAAACCGTTAATATTCAGTAAACGGAGGATAAAATGAACTATAATCACGCAGTATTTGAAGCCGCATATGGTACTTCCAAACAGCTTCCCAAAGCTGAACATATTGAATTTGCCTTTGCCGGACATTCAAACGTTGGAAAATCCTCGCTTATGAATGCGATTTTTGGGAGAAAAGCTCTTGCAAGGGTTTCAAGCCAGCCGGGAAAAACAGTTACCGTAAACTTTTATGATGTTGACGGCATAAAATTCGTTGACCTTCCGGGTTACGGTTACGCAAAAGTTTCTCAAAACGACAAAAAACGCTGGGCGGACCTTGTTGAAGGTTATCTTATGAGCGACAGAGATATCCGTCTTATTGTTCAGCTTGTTGATAGCCGCCATGCACCCACAAAAGATGACGTTCAGATGATTGATTTTATGATCGACAACGAAGTTCCGTTTATAATTGCTCTTACAAAATGTGATAAGCTCAATAAAACTGAACGCAAAAAAAGAGAAGAAGCTTTCCTTACGGAAATTCCTTGTTTTGATCAGATTACTTCCGTCTGGACAAGCACAACGACTTTT
>JAZUAX010000167.1:0-3899 GCA_045638185.1 Oscillospiraceae bacterium
GCAGTTTTTATCAAGGGCAAGGCGGCGGCGGATTTCGTTAAGTTCTTTCTGGTTCATTTGGCTACCTCTTTCGGTCAAAAAATTACGGTTTATATTGTAGCACATTTTTTCTTTCCGTTCCAGCAAAAAAACTTTTCCGCTTCTCGCTTTTTCCTTTAATTTATGATATTATAACATTATATTTATAAACCCCTTTCGGAGGAAACAATGTACGAAATTATCACAACCTGCGGAAAAGCCCGCAGAGCAAGGCTTGAAACTCCCCATGGCGTTATAGAAACTCCGGTTTTTATGAATGTCGGAACAGCTGCCGCAATCCGCGGAGGAGCTTCCACCGATGACCTTCGGGAAATCAAAACCCTTGTTGAACTTTCAAACACCTATCATCTCCATATGCAGCCCGGCGAGGATCTTATCGCAAGGCTCGGCGGACTTCATAAGTTTATGAATTGGGATAAACCCATTCTCACCGATTCCGGCGGTTTCCAGGTTTTCTCCCTCCAGAAAATCCGCCGCATTAAAGAGGAAGGCGCATATTTCACTTCCTATATCGACGGACGAAAAATCTTCATGGGCCCGGAAGAATCCATGCAGATTCACTCGAAACTCGGAAGCGATATTGCCATGGCTTTTGACGAATGCATCGAAAACCCCGCTCCCCGTGATTATGTCGAAAAATCCGTTGCAAGAACCACCCGCTGGCTTAAAAGATGCATTGCGGAACACCGCCGCCTTGCAGAACTTCCGGAAACAATAAATCCCGGCCAGCTTCTTTTCGGAATCAATCAGGGCGGAGTTTATGACGATATCCGCGTTGAACATATGAAGGAAATTGCAGAGATAGAAGGGCTCGACGGCTACGCCATCGGCGGACTCTCCGTTGGCGAAAGCGCCGAGGAAATGTACCGCATAATCGACGCCGTTGAACCTTTTATGCCGAAGGATAAACCCCGCTACCTCATGGGGGTTGGAACTCCCCTCAACATTCTTGAAGGCGTTCACCGCGGAGTGGACTTTTTCGACTGCGTTTTGCCTTTGCGAAACGCTCAGCACGGAAACGTTTTTACCTGGAACGGAAAAGTCCGCATTCTTGCGGAAAAATTCAAATATGACGGTACACCCATCGACGAAAATTGCGACTGCCCCGCTTGCAGAAGTTACAGCAAAGGTTATATCCGCCACCTTTTAAAAGCGGACGAGCGCCTTGGAATGCGCCTTTGCGTTCTTCATAACCTCTGGTTCTATAACGAAATGATGGCAAAAATCCGTGAAGAAATCGAAAACGGAACCTTCGAGGAATTCTATCAGAAATACAGAGAAATTCTGGATAAACCGATATAAAAAAACGCTCCCCAAAGGGAGCGTTTTTTGTTAGGTTGCTCTTTCCTCTCTTGGTCTGAAGAGAAGAGTGATTCCCCATGCGGCACCCACGCCGACAAGAGTATAGACAATTCTGCTCAAAAGCGCTTCCGGACTTCCGAAAAGCCATGCAACAAGGTCAAAATCCAGAAGGCCGATAAGTCCCCAGTTAAGTCCGCCGATTATAATAAGCAAAAGCGCAAGTCTGTCCGCCCATGTAATGGCGCTCATATCCATAAAAACATCTCCTTTTTGTTTTTAAACCTATTTTTGCCGAAAATTTATTAAATATTCCTTAATATTCCGAAAAGAGTTTTGCAACAAACGGATTTATATGTTATTATAAAAAATAACGTATTTTTAAAATTTTTCCCGAAAAAAGGATTGTTGATATGATTAAAAAAATTGTTTCCCTGCTTCTTTCCGTTATAACCGTAATTTCTCTTGCCGTTCCGGCTTTTGCAGAAATGCCCTCTTCCGAAATAATTTCCGAAACATGGTGCGTAATGGACGCAAAAACCGGCCAGCTCCTCATCGGCGGAAACGAAAACGCAAAGCGCGAACCCGCCTCCATTACCAAAATCCTTACCTGCGCAATGGCTCTTGAACGACTTGACCCCAAAGCGGAATATACTTTTTCCAAAGAAGCCGCAAGCTATGACAAAGCCAGCACCCACCTTGCTTTTTCCGAGGGTGAAACCTGCACTGTTGAAGATCTTCTCTATGGCGCAATGGTGGAATCCGCAAACGATTGCGCAATGGCTCTTGCAGATGCTTCAGCAGGAAGCCAGCTTGCTTTTGTTCGCCTTATGAATGAAAAACTTGCGGAGCTCGGCTGCACCGGTTCCCATTTTTCAAACTCCACCGGAATGCCGGAAATGAACCACTATTCCACCGCAAGAGACATGGCTATCATTACGAAATATGCTCTTTCCGTTCCCGGTTTTATGACTTATTTTTCCGCCTGGGAATGGACCATTCCCGCAACCAACAAAAACAGTGAAAGAACTTTCGGAACCCACCATGCCATGATCGTCGGAAGTCAATATAACGCCACAAACGGTTACGATTATGCAACCGGCGGAAAACTCGGCTGGACCGAAGAAGCTTTGCACACCGCGGTCACAACCGCTTCCAACGGCGAAATGGACCTTATCTGCGTTGTTATGAAAAGCAAAAACAAGAACGCAAAATATAAGGATTCCCGTCTTCTCCTTGATTATTGCTTCGAGAATTTCAAAAATGTTGAAATTCCCGTAACTTTCAAAAAATCCAAGCTCAATGTTTATGAAGGCGAATCTCTTTACGGCGAAATGACTGTTTATCCCATGGCCTCCGTAAACGTTCTCTTAACCGATGATATGGGAGCTTCCGACATCACCGCAAAAGCAAATATTCCGGAATCCTGCCAGCTTTCTGAAGTAAGCAGCGTTGCTCTTGATATTTCCTTCAACAAAACAAGCGAAAATATGGCAACTTCCGGTTTTTCCGTTTCTCCGGAATATCATATCGTAAAGGAATCCTCCGTAATTTCCTCCGACGTTGAAATCAAAAACGAAAACAGCACTTTCCGCTGGTGGATCTTTCTCGTGATTCCTCTCGGAATTATCGCTGTTCTTGTAATAATCATTCTGATAATCCGCGCATATAATATTAGAAAATATAACCGTCTTCGCAAACACAGACATTACAGAAGGCTTGGCCACGACAGATAAAAAACTCTTGCATTCCGCTTTTTATTATGCTATATTAAATTCAATATTATAAATGCGATGACCGGGAGAAGTAACCGAAAAAACTTGAGCACCAGAGATGTGAACATTTGCTGAGAGTTCACTTGTTTGAGCACGGCGAAATGCACCCGACGAGCACAAAGCGGGAACGTCTGCTCTTTGTGAGCACGAACAAGTATCGTTTTGCGGAAGCCGCCGTTATCGGCATCGGGTTGGCTGACCCGACGAGTTATAAACCGGAGTGGAACCGCGATAATCCGTTTTTTTACCGCCTCCGTCACAAAGAAATTTGTGGCGGAGGCTTCTTTTATTCCGAAAGGAGGCAATCCTCATGTTTTCCGGTCTTAAAAAAGATATTTATGCAGTCCGCGACCGCGACCCTGCGGCACCTTCCGCATTTAAAGTTCTTCTGCTTTATTCCGCACTCCATGCAATAATGTGGCATCGTCCGGCATATTGGCTTTGGAACCACGGCTTTAAATTTATTGCCCGCGCCCTTTCGCAGATCGTCCGCGGATGCACCGGCGTTGAAATTCATCCTGCGGCAAAAATCGGCCGCGGAGTTTTGATCGACCACGGAAGCGGCGTTGTAATCGGCGAAACCGCCGAAATCGGGGACAACTGGACCATTTATCAGGGCGTTACTCTCGGCGGTACCGGCAAAGAAACCGGCAAGCGGCACCCCACCCTTATGAACAATGTAATTGTCGGTGCAGGTGCAAAAGTTCTTGGTCCGTTCACCGTTGGCGAAGGCGCAAAAATCGCCGCGAATGCTGTTGTTCTCAACGCAATTCCGGAATATTCCAC